>NZ_BAAAIR010000005.1:0-8409 GCF_039526165.1 Brachybacterium tyrofermentans | reverse complement strand
CACACCCACATGCCAGAATCAGCAGCTGAACACCGGCAACGACGCCGGTCGCCCCCGCTCACAACCCCGATGAAACATCGAGGTTAACGCCCTGGGGCTTCCTAGGAGTTCTGTTCCCGAGGCAGCTTCTCGGCGAGCAGCTCTCGCATCCGCCCCGGGGCGTCCACGTCGTCTATCCAGCTCTGTGCTTCGCCGTGGTGGATGCGCAGCGTCGGCTCCCAGCCATGGAGGGGCGGAAGCAGATCAGCAAGCGCATCACGGAACGCCCGCTGCCGATGACGGCCGTGCTGGCCAGGAAAGAGCGGAGGCTTCCGCGCCCCGAAACCGCCGCCCTCGAGCCGCGTCTTGGCCCGCGAGCGATCGATCCAGTCCTGTCGATCGAACGCGGTCCGTGCAGAGGCCGGGTAGGGCTGAAGGGTGAGCGCACGGAATTCATTGAAATGCTGTGTCTCGTCGACCTCGAGAATGCGGCTGTGCCCGTCGGGGCCGAGAATGACTGCATCGAGGCTGCGCCGTTCCCGTGGGGGCATGACTTCCGGGAGGTCCGCCGCAGCCAATTGGCGGTAGATCGTTCTCACCAGGGGCCACGCGTCTCCGCAGTCGGTCGATCCGGGCCGGTTCAGCCACGCCGGTGTGCGTGGCTTCTCGATCACCTGGTGCTCGGGCAGCGCGGCGCGCACAGCCGCGATCGTCGAACGCTGGAATTCAAGAGCCATAAGCCCCAAGGTAGCGGGGCACCCGCCAATTGGTGGGTGCCATCCCGTCGCTGCGAGGCGACGGCCTTCGGCGCGTAGCTCTCAGTCCTCGACGGTCCTGATCACCCGGGCCGGCGAACCGACGACGAGCGCTTTCGCCGGCACGTCCTTGGTGACGACGGAGGCGGCGGCGATGACGGCGTCGTCCCCGATGGTGACGCCGGGCAGGATCGTCACGTTCGCGCCGATCCACACGTTGTTCCCGATCGTCACGGGGGCCGGGTGGAGGTCGCCGCGGCGGCTCGGGGCGAGGTCGTGGTTCAGGGTGGCGATCACGGTGTTGTGCCCGATGAGGCAGTCGTCGCCGATGTGCAGCCCGCCCTGGTCCTGGAAGCGGCAGCCGGCGTTGAGGAACACGCGCTTGCCCAGGTGGATGTTCTTGCCGAAGTCGGAGGTGAAGGGCGGGAACAGGGTGACGCTCTCGTCGATCTCACGGCCGGTGAGCTCGGCGAGCAGCTCTCGCACCCGGGAGGGTTCGTGATAGCCGCCGTTGAGCTCTCCCGTGACCTTCAGCGCCTCCTGGCTGGTGGCGTGCATGACCGCGTGCAACGGGGAGTTCGCCGGGATGGCCTGGCCGGAATCGAGGGCGTCCAGCAGGTCGGTGAGGGTCATGGGGCCGCCTTCCACGGAGGGTCGCGCCGGGGTGGCAGCGCCGCGACTCCCAGCGTAGCCAACACTGCCTGCGCGGACGCTCGACCGTCCTGACGCTCCAGGCCGACGGGCAGGGCACCTCGTCGCCGACCAGGCCCACCTCCCCCACTCCGGGATCGCAGTCCGGACCGTTCGCACGCGCCACACCAGATCCACTGCCTCCCCTCGCGGCCGGCGACCGCGAGGGGAGGCAGCGGCGAGCCGCTCGAGCATCCTCACGGTCGAGACGGGTGCTACTATCGTCGCCGATCCCTCGGGTGCCCGATGCAACGGGCTGAGATCGGACTGTCGCAGTCCGAGTACCGAATGAACCTGCCCCGGATAATGCCGGCGAAGGAAGAAGGAGAGCGCAGCGCCATGTCCGCACGCCCTGAGAAGTTCGCACGACTGGAGAACTACCCCACCCACCGCCTCGACGTGCTCGAGGATCCCGCCCATGGCATCCGTGTGCCCATCACCCGGGTCCTCCAGGACGATGCTCCCGATGGCACCGCCAACCCGCCGCTGGCGGTGTATCGCACCGCCGGCCCAGGGTGCGAACCGGAGGTGGGACTGCCGCCGATGCGGGAGGACTGGATCGTCGGCCGCCGCGACGTCGAGGAGTACGTCGGCCGCGACCGATCCTTGTCCGACGACGGCCGGGGCGCTATGCGCCGCGGCGAGGCGAGCGCCGAGTGGCGCGGTGCCCGCCGCGCCCCGCTGCGCTCCCCCATCGGCACCCGGGTCACACAGATGCACTACGCCCGGCGCGGCGAGATCACTCCGGAGATGCGCTATGTCGCGCTGCGGGAGAGCTGCGACGTGGAGCTGGTGCGCAGCGAGCTCGCCGCAGGGCGCGCGATCATCCCGGCGAACGTGAACCATCCCGAGGCGGAGCCGATGATCATCGGGAAGGCCTTCCTGGTGAAGATCAATGCGAACATCGGCAACTCGGCGGTGACGTCGTCGATCGCCGAGGAGGTCTCCAAGCTCGAGTGGGCCACCCGCTGGGGCGCGGACACCGTCATGGACCTGTCCACCGGGGACGACATCCACACCACCCGCGAGTGGCTGCTGCGCAACTCCCCCGTGCCGATCGGGACGGTGCCGATCTACCAGGCTCTCGAGAAGGTCGACGGGGAGGCGAATGCGCTGACCTGGGAGATCTTCCGCGACACCGTGATCGAGCAGTGCGAGCAGGGTGTGGACTACATGACGATCCACGCCGGGGTGCTGCTGCGGTACGTGCCCCTCACGGCGAACCGGGTCACCGGGATCGTCTCGCGCGGCGGGTCGATCCTGGCCGGCTGGTGCCTGGCCCATCACCGCGAGAACTTCCTGTACGAGCACTTCGACGAGCTGTGCGAGATCTTCGCCCGCTACGACGTGTCCTTCTCCCTGGGCGACGGACTGCGGCCGGGATCCCTCGCCGATGCGAACGACGCGGCCCAGTTCGCGGAGCTCGACACGCTCGCCGAGCTCACCGAGCGGGCCTGGGAGCACGACGTGCAAGTCATGGTGGAAGGCCCAGGGCATATCCCGCTGCACCTGGTGCGCGAGAACGTGGAGCGGCAGCAGGAGCTGTGCCACGGCGCACCGTTCTACACGCTGGGCCCGCTGGTCACCGACATCGCCCCGGCGTACGACCACATCACCTCGGCGATCGGGGCCACGGAGATCGCCCGCTACGGCACGGCGATGCTCTGCTACGTCACCCCCAAGGAGCATCTGGGCCTGCCGGATCGTGATGACGTGAAGACCGGCGTGATCACCTACAAGATCGCCGCCCATGCGGCCGACGTCGCCAAGGGACATCCCGGCGCGATCGCGCGGGACGACGCGCTCTCGAAGGCCCGCTTCGAGTTCCGATGGAGGGACCAGTTCGGGCTGTCCCTGGATCCGCAGCTCGCCGAGGAGTACCACGACGAGACCCTGCCCGCTGAGCCGGCGAAGACCGCGCACTTCTGCTCGATGTGCGGCCCGAAGTTCTGCTCGATGCGCCTCTCCCAGGACATCCGCGACACCTACGGCGACGCCTCGGCGCAATCGGAGATCGCCCGGCAGGGCATGGAGATGAAGTCCGAGGAGTTCCGCGCGGCGGGCGGCACCGTGTACCTGCCGGACCCATCGATTCCTGTGGGCTCCGGCACCGACGCCTGAGATCGTCCAGCAGAACGGGACGGCGGACAGGGGGCGGGGCGGGCCGGAGACTCGTGGCCCACCTCGTCATCCCTGGATATCTGAGAGCTCCTGCGCACGTGATTCGGGAACTCCCAGGATGAGCAGGCTGGTCATCGCCGCCGCGCTCGCACTGAGGCTCTCGCCGACACGGTTCCGATCCGCGATGGCGAACACGGCGGCGAAGGCCACCTGGCTGAGGACGTGCGCGGGCAGATGCTCACCGAAGACCCTGCTGTCCTGTCCTCGGCGCACGAGGTCGGCGAGGGTCTCGTCGACCGGCCCCAGCAGAGCATGGATCTCGTCGCCATGCTCGCCGCGCCGGAGGCTCAGCAGCACCCTGTAACGGTGCGCCACGGGCCAGAGGCGGGCGATGAAATCGGCCCACACCCTCTCGGCCGAATCGTGGGAGGCGATCGCCTCGTCGAGCACGGAACCGACCTCCTCCGCGGCCCTCTGCGCGAGGGTGCGCACGAGGTCCCCGCGGGTGGGGAAGTAGCCGTAGACCGTGCGACGGACCACCCCGGCGGAGGAGGCGATCTCGCCCATGCCGAGATCAGGGTTCTGACCCAGAGCGTCGAGGGCGACGTCGAGGATGCGCGTGCGGGTGTCCTCTGTGGAGCGTGCCCGGTCCGATCGGTTCTGCATCGCCCCACTATTGCACACGGGTGTGCAGCGACGTAGATTGCACACCGCTGTGCAACGCTCCGTTGCACCGCTCACCCTCGAGGAGAGCAGCGCTATGTCCCCATCGACTTCTGCACGCGCAGACCTCATCCGACCGTTCACCGTCTCCGTACCGGCCTCAGAGATCGATGACCTGAAGCAGCGACTCGCGAGAACCCGATGGCCTGATCCGGAGACCGTCTCGGATTGGTCGCAGGGCGTCCGCACCAAGGAGGCCAGAGCACTGATCGACTCTTGGGAGCGGGAGTACGACTGGCGTCGGTTCGAGCGCGAGCTCAATCGCTTCCCCCAGTTCCTGACCACGATCGATGGCGTGGATATCCACGTCATCCATGTCAGGTCGAAGAATCCGCACTCGATGCCTCTTCTCCTTTCCCACGGCTGGCCGGGGTCGAACGCGGACTTCCTCGAGCTGATCGGCCCGCTCACCGATCCGGTGGCCTTCGGAGGTGACGCCGAGGACTCCTTCGACGTCGTGATCCCGTCCCTGCCCGGATTCGGCTTCTCCCAGAAGCCGACCGAGACCGGATGGGACGTCGCTCGGATCGCCGCTGCCTGGGCGGAGCTGATGGAGCGGCTCGGCTATGAGAGATGGGCCGCTCAGGGCGGAGACTGGGGTGCCATGGTGACGACGGCCCTCGCGACGCTGGCACCGGCGGGGGTCCTCGGGATCCACCTGAACACCCCCTACGCGGTCCCCGCACGGATCCCCGAGTCGCTCTCGCCCTCAGAGCGCCGCGCCGTGGAATCCATCGCCCTCTACACGGGCACCCTCGGCGGATCGAACCATGTTCAGGCGACGAAGCCCGAGACGGTGGGATTCGCTCTGGCGGATTCCGCGGCCGGACAGGCCGCCTGGATCTACGAGAAGTTCCACTCCAAGACGGATAATCACGGACGTGCGGAGGATGCGCTCAGCACCGACGTCATGCTCGACGCCATCTCCCTCTACTGGTTCACCAACAGTGCCGCGTCGGCCGGGCGCATCTACTGGGAGAACAGCACGGCCAGCCTCTCCGGGCCGAAGCCCTCAGTGCCGGTCGCGGTGACCGTGTTCCCCCGCGACATTCCAAGACTGCCTCGACAGTGGATCGAGGACACCTACTCCGATCTGATCCACTACCGGGAGGCGACCGCCGGCGGACACTTCGCAGCTCTCGAGCAGCCCGAGGTCCTCACGAGCGAGATCCGCACCGGATTGAGGTCCCTCCATTCGCAGCGGTGCCGTCCACACAGCAGCGCCGTCCACATGGTCGAGTGCCAGGTCGAAGACAGGGCAGGACCCGGCTGCCCTACCGTGGGCCCATGACCATCCTCCGTCAGGCCCGCCGCTGGGCGCTCCTCCTGCTCGCCGCGCTGCTCGCACTCGTGGTGGTCGCCGGCGCCCTGCTCCTGGCGTGGAGCCGGTTCGGGCTCATGGAGGCCGAGCAGGGCCCGCTCGGACAGGTCGTCGAGGACTCCGGGGTCAGCGTCACCGAGTCGAGCACCTCGCTGATCCTGCAGCCCGCCGGGGCGGGATCCTCCGCGACGGGCCTGGTGTTCTATCCGGGGGCGAAGGTCGAGGCCGACGCCTATGCGGCACGGCTCGCGGACCTCGTGACCGAGCAGAAGATGACCGTGGTGATCGTGAAGCCCTGGTTGCATCTGGCTCTGTTCGACCGCCGCGGCCTGGACACCTTCACCGCCGATCTGCCGGAGGTGGGCAGCTGGATCGTGGGCGGGCACTCCCTGGGCGGGGTGCGCGCCTGCCAGGTCGCCCGGGACGCCGATGCCCTCCTGCTGCTGGGCTCCTACTGCGCGAACGATCTCTCCGAGAGGGTGCTGCCCGTGCTGAGCCTTGCCGGCAGCGAGGACGGCTTGTCGACCCCGGAGAAGATCGCCGATGCGCGCGACCTGCTGCCCGGGACGGCGACCCTGGTCGAGATCGAGGGCGCGAGCCATGCGAGCTTCGGTGACTACGGCCCGCAGGACGGCGACGGCACGGCGAGCATCTCCGACGAGGAGATGGATGCGGAGGTCGGCGCGGAGGTCGAGGCGTTCGTCGACTCCTTCGGCTGACCCACGAGAACGCGGGGCCTCTGCTGTGGCAGGGACCCCGCGTTCTGGGCGTGCGGCCCGAGACCGCAGCAGATCAGTCGTCGAGGTGCTCGACGGCGTAGTCGGCCTGCTCCTGCGTGAACTGCTCCCCGTACTCGGAGGTCAGCTGATCGCGAATCGCCTCCGGGGACATGTCCATCGAGTCCCGGTATGAGCGGGCGCTCTGCAGAGCGTTGTCGTTCCAGTCCGCCTCGATGGTGTCGATCGCGTACTGCGCCTCCTCGGCCAGGAACTGCTCGCCGTACTCCGAGGTGAGCTGGTCGTAGATGCCCGCCTTGGACATGTGCATGGTCTCCGAGTAGCTCTCGGCGGAGGCCAGCGCGTTCGCGTTCCAGTCCGCGTCGACGTTGTCCACGGCGTACTGCGCGGCCTCGTCGGAGAACTGGTCCGCATACTCGGAGGTGAGCTGGTCGAACAGGCCCTGCTTCGACATGTGCAGCAGGTCGGAGTAGCTCTGCGCGCTGTTCAGCGCCGAGGTGTGCTCGGCGGGGACGTCGTCACCGGCCGGAGCTTCCTCCTGAGTGGACTCCTTCTCGGCAGGTGCCTCCTCAGCGGCAGGCTGCTCAGCGGCAGGCTCCTCCTCGACGGCGGGTTCCTCCTCGACAACGTCGTCGGTGGCGGCCTCCTCGGCAGGAGCGTCGGCCTCTTCCGCCTCCACGGGGTCGGCCTCAGCCGGCTCGGCGGCCGAGGTCTCCGCGGACGTCGGATCGTCGCCGCCGGAGAAGACGATCGCCGAGCAGCCTCCCACGACGATCAGGAAGAGGACGATGCAGCCGCAGCCGGCAGCGATGAGCCCCTTCTTCTTTCCCGTCGTGACCGGCGGCACCGGCGGCATGCCGGGCGCGCCGTTCTCCGGGTAGCCGTGCGGGGCGCCGTTCTGGGGATAGCCGTTGGGGACACCGCCGAAGTTCGGGGCGGGCGGGAGATTCGAAGAACCCGAATCCTGGGGCGAGGGTGCATTGCTGGTCGTTGCTGCACTCCATTCTGGGTAGGGACGTCTACCCCTGGACACAGTCGTGCCAGGGCCACTGCTGAGAAGAGAGGCCGCGGGCGGGGTGCGTGGGCTCTGGAGCCGCAGCAGATCTGCGACGAGCATCGGCGTCCGATCCGTGATCGGAGGGGGAACAACTACCGCTTGGGCCTTCACGGAAGAGATTACGGGCGGCGGCCGACAGATGAAGCACTTTCAGCTTCAACCACCCCTGTGCAGCACGTCACGCCCCTGCGCACACCCACTTCTCCCGACATCGCCGGGAGCCGAGCATGCCAAGGATTCCGGAAGCGCTTGCGAACGGACGAGCCGCCGGGTCGAATAGGAGCACCATCCCCTCGCGGCTTGGCGCACGGCGCCGGGGGTCGTCTCCCCGCTGCGATTCGCCGCCCTCCTCCTCGTCGAAAGATCGTCATGCGCCGCACCGTCGCCACCCTCGCCGTTCCCCTGCTCCTCCTCACGCTGGCCGCCTGCAGCACGGAGTCCCCGCCGCAGGGTCCGCACGATCCCCCGGTCGCCGAGCAGCCTCAGGATCCCTCCGACGGAGGAGGGGGCTCTCCAGCCGAGGAGGAGGCCCCATCCGTCGAGGCGAGCCCGTCCGACGAGCCGGCGGGCACCGCGATCGAGTCCCTGTGGGTCGACGACTCCTGGACCATCGAGGACGTCGACGAGGACCTGTGCGCCTCGGGCATCAGCGAGTCCGCCCACTCCGAGCAGGAGGACATGGTCGCGTGCGGGCCCACCGCCGCGGGCGCGGAGGCCTGCGCGCTCGAGGGCGACCAGGAGGTGCTGTGCATCGTGAACGCGATCGACAAGCAGGCGATCCGCTTCGACTCGCCCACGGCCGCCGATCCGAGCACCGAGGTGTGGCCCTCCGAGCAGGATCCGGTGCCGCTGTATGCAGAGCTGCCCGAGGGCGTGACCTGCTCGACCGTCTCCCACGATCATGACCAGCATTGGAACGGACTGTTCAGCTGGTTCGTCTGCAATGACGGCTCTTCGCGGTTCGTGGTGAATGACCCTGCTGTGGCGGGTATTCACGCTACGGTTCTCGCGGCGCTGGTGAGCAGG
>NZ_BAAAIR010000004.1:0-81800 GCF_039526165.1 Brachybacterium tyrofermentans | reverse complement strand
AACCTGACCAACTACATCGCCAGATCCCTGCTCGAGACCGGCGGGTTCAGACCCCGACTACACCCTGGATTCGGATGAGCCGGCAAAGTTGGGGGAACGAGCTCGCCATTCCCCCAACTTTGCCCCGCTGGCAATCGGTTATCGGCAATCGGCAATTGGCAATCGGTTATCGGTAGTCGGCAGCCGTGGCCGTGGCTGTGGCCGCGATCGTGGTCGCGGGGCATGGTGGCTGCGTCGGATTCGCTGGGGCGTGGGGCGTGGGGCGTGGGACACGAGGCGGGGAGCACGAGGACCGGGGCGCTCAGCGACCGGTGCTGTGTGGTCTGGACCACTCGCGGGGAGTAGCGTCGGAGCATGGACATCACGATCGTCGGCGGCGGGGTCTGCGGCCTCGCGCTGGCCCATGAGCTCGCCCCCGATCATCGCGTCACCGTGCTGGAGTCCTCCCCGGGGCCACGCGGCGGCGGCTACATGATCGACTTCTTCGGCCCCGGGTTCGTCGCCGCGGAGCGGATGGGCGTGCTCGAGGAGCTGCGCCTGCGCGGGCACGTGTTCGACGGGGTCCGCTACGGCCTGCCGGACGGCTCCGACAGCGGCACGATCGACGCCGGCCCCCTGGTCGAGGCCGCCGGCGGGCGCTACTTCTCGATCCTCCGCCCCGAGGTCGAGCTCGGACTGCTCGCTCAGCTCCCGGACTCCGTGGACCTCCGCTACGGCACCCGCGTGGTCGAGGTGGAGGACGTCGGCCCGGAGCGAGCGGCGGTCGTCACCGCGGGGGGTGAGGTGCTGACGTCCGATCTGGTGGTCGCCTGCGACGGCGTGCGCTCGCCGGTCCGTGAGCAGGTCGCCCCCGGCCACGGCCCGATCCTGCCGATGGGGTACCGCGCCGCCAGCTATCTCTACGAGGATCCGCAGCTGGCCCATGAGCTGGGGGAGCGGATGCTCATGTCCGACTCGATCCAGCGGGTGGGCTGGCTGTATGCGGCCGACGTCGATCAGGTGGGCGTCATGTTCGCCGAACGCGTCGACCGCCAAGGCACGGAGCGTCCCGTCCCGGACCCCGATCGCCTGTGTCGGCGGTTCAGCGGACTGCACCCGCAGATCGACCGGGCTCTCACCCACGTCCCGGACTCCTTCTACGACGATCTCGTGGCGCAGAGCCATGCGCCGCGCTGGAGCCGTGGACGCGTGGTGCTGGCCGGAGATGCGGCCCACGCGCCGTCGCTGCTCGCCGGGCAGGGCACGTCGCTGGCGATCGCCGGCGCCGAGGCGCTGGCCAGGAGCCTGCGGGCCGCCGGTCCGCACATCGAGGTGGGCCTGGCGGAGTACGAGCGGCGGTGGCGGCCCACGGCGGAGAAGGTGCGGCGCTCCGGTCGCCTCAGCGCGTCGGCCTTCATCCCGGCCACCACGTTCCAGCTTCGCGTGCAGCAGGTGGGGCGCCGCGCGATGGGCCTGCCCGGCGTGAGCCGGCTGCTCAGCCGCCAGTTCGTCGCCGCCTGAGCATCGTGCCGGCTCACAGGTGCAGGGTGCCGCCATTGCTGCGGAAGGTGCCGGGCGGCTGCCCGAAGTAGCGGCGGAACGCGGTGATGAACGGGCGCGCTTCGGGATAACCGCAGGTGCGGGCCACCTGGGCGATCGGGTCGTCGGTCTCCAGCAGCAGGTGGGCGCCGCGCTCCAGGCGCAGCCGGCGCAGCATCGCCATGAGCGACTCCCCGGTCTCCCGCGCGAAGAGCCGCGCCGCATGCCGTTCGGAGAGGTGCACGACCGCGGCCACGTCCCGCACCTGCACCGGGCGTGCGAGGTTGTCGGCGAGGTAGCGCTCCATGGAGGCCACGCTCGAGGTGGTGCGGGCTTCCGGGTCGAGGGCGACGGCGAGGTCGTCGGGCGCGGCGAAGGCCCGTGCGGTCTCGATCACCAGAGCGGTGCCGAGAGCCTTGAGCTGCTCGCTGACCCCGGAGCGTGGAGCGGCGGCCTCCGCGGCCAGCGCCGCGATCAGCACGGGCAGGGACCCGAGCTCGGAGGAGACCAGCGGGCGGTCGGCGCGCAGCAGTCCGCTCCACCACCCGGGGGCCGAGGCAGACGTCGCACCCGTCGGCTGCAGGGTGAATCCCCAGAACGCGATCCCGAGCCCGTCGACGGGGTCGGAGATGATCTCGTGCACGTCGCCCGGTCGCGCCACGAACAAGGCGCCCTCCTCGATCTCCTGCACCTCGCCCTCGACGCTGAAGGTGCCGGAGCCCGAGTAGGCCAGGCACACCTCGAAGTAGGAATGCGTGTGCGCGTAGTTGCGCCAGACCGCGGGCGCGTAGAAGCCCCAGCTGAGGTAGTCGACGTCGAACCCGTCGACCTCGCCGGTCACGAGCAGACCGGCGAGNCCCGTCGACCTCGCCGGTCACGAGCAGACCGGCGAGGTCGACGAAGGTCGTCGCGCGGGCGACGGTATCGAGGGTCACCCGAGCATCATGCCTGCTCGGCCCGACCCGTGGGATCGGTTCCCGCGAGGATGAGGCCCTGGCCGAGGGACTCCTTGTGCTGGTCGGTCAACGGCCGATCGGCCGGATCGCGGTACTGCACGAGCCACGTGGTGCGGGCCTCGTCGCTCATGTTGACGCCGGAGCTGTGCACCGTGAAGTAGGTGAAGAACAGGACGTCGCCGGCCTCGGCCTCCATCGGGACGAGCTGGTCGGTGGGGAAGTCGGGGAGGTGGTAGCTGCCCGCCGGGTCGTGCTCGCGCGGTCCTTCCTTGTGGCTGCCCGGGGCGACGCGCACGCAGCCCTTGAGGTCGGGGGCGTCGTCGAAGTGGAAGATCGCCGCGCCCACCGAGTCGTTCCGGTGCGGGAAGAACGGGTAGTCCTGGTGAGGCGGGAACGGGGACCCGTTCTCCGGCGGCTTGATGAACATTTTGGTGTGGTGCAGCTGCACGTTCGGGGTGCGCATGACGGCCGCCGCGACGGACGTGAAGCGCGGATCCGTGAGCAGACGCGTGAACGCGGCATCGTAGAACTGGGCGTCGTGGAGGTGCTGGAGGCTGGTCTTCTGCCCCATGGCGACGTCGGAGGCGGAAGACCAGGTCGGGTCGTCGCCGCGGTCCAGGGAGGAGATCAGCTCGTGGCTGCGAGCGCGGTACTCGGCCGCCTCCTCCTTCGTGAGGAGGCCCTTGACCAGGACATAGCCCTGCTCGTCGTAGGAATCTGCCAGAGCGTCGAGATCTGCAGGAGCAGTGGAGAGGGTGGTCATCATCGACCCTTCGTGTGAGTGGTGTGCGGTCAACTGTGCGTGCTCCTCGAGCCTAGGAAGCTCCGTGCGAGCCCACCAGGCAGAGAGCGGACGCGGATGTTCGCGGGACGGACACGCCGTCCGCGAGCGCCAGGAGCAGGAAGGGTCCGGCTCCGTCGTGCCGCGTGCGATCCCGGTTCTCCGATCGCCCGGCCGGCGTGCTGCGGCCCTGGCCGCGTGCGCGCGCTCAGGGGCGCCGCACGTACTCGGTGAGCGCGACCCCGCTGTCGAAGTCGCGCGTGCGGACGTGGTCGAAGCGGACGGGCGCGTAGTCACCGGGTGCGAACAGCGGGATGCCGCTGCCGAACAGGAACGGCTGCCGCTTGAGCACCAGGCGATCGATCTCGCCGTGCAGCTGGGAGGCGAGGTCGGCGCCCCCGCACAGCCAGATGTCGCCGGTGCCGCCATCCCTGCCGCCGCCCGAGCCCTCGCCGCGCTGCTTCAGCTCGCGCACGACCTCGACGGGGTTCGCGTCCGTCGTGGTCAGATTCTCCGCGGGCTCGAGCTCGCGATGGGTGAACACCACCTGCTCGAGGTGCCGGTACGGGCTGGGCATGTCCGGCAGTCCCACGGCGTGGGTGGCCGCGCCCATCAGGACGGTGCTGAATCGACCGCCGGACTGGTCGATGCCGAGATGCGCGGCGATGTCGGTCGGGATGGTGTCGCCGAACTCCGCGTTGATGCCGGCGAGGTGATCGCCCTCGACGAGGAAGGCGTCGAACTGGCCCTCGGGGCCGGCGATATAGCCGTCCAAGCTCACGGCGACGTAGTAGATGAGCTCACGCATGTCGACTCCAGGGGTGCGGGGCGCCGTCGCGGACCACGACAGCTGTGGTGGTTGAGAGTACGACACCTGTGGTGGTTCGCGCTAGGGTATTTCCATGGCACGCAACGAGGAACGCCGACGGGCGCTGGCCGACGCCGGCCTGACGGTGCTGGCCGACGAGGGCGCCCGCGGCCTGACCCACCGCGCTGTGGACCGCGCCGCCGGGGTCCCGCTGGGCACGGCGTCGAACTACTTCAGCTCCCGCACCGCGCTGATCGAGGGCCTGGTGGGACGCATCGGCGAACGGCTCGCCCCGAGCGCGGAGTTCGTGCGCGAGCGAGAGGGCCTGCCGCCGAGCAGGGACCTGTTCGCCCAGTACCTGCGCGATATCGCGCGCCGACTGCTCGGTGAGCGGCAGGTCGCGATCGCCCTGTTCGAGCTGCGCCTGGAGAGCACCCGTCGGCCGGAGATCGCCGAGCTGCTGGTGACGTGGCGGCGCGAGGGCTTCGCGGGCGATGTCGCCTTCAACGCGGCCGCCGGGCTCCCAGGGGGAGCTCACGAGATCGCCCTGTTCCACTATGCGGTGGACGGGCTGCTGCTGGACCGTCTCACGGGTCCGCTGAGGCCCGAGGACTCGATCGACGACATCGTCGACGCCCTCGTCGACGGGCTGTTGCCGCGGTGAGCAGAAGGGCCGTGGTGAGCAGGTGGGCCGGGATCGACGCCGCGTGATCGCTGCGGTGTCTCAGACCCGCACGGCGCCGAGCTTCTCGGGATTGCGGATCATGTCGATGCGGGACACCTCGTAGCCGGCTCCGGCGGGACCTGCTTCCGCGTCGGTCCCCTCGACCCACACCACGCAGTCGACCCGCGGCCCGTCGTGACCCACGAGCGCCGGACGCCCGTTGATCTCGGCGACCTGCCAGGACAGGATCATGACCTCGGGCTTCGCGAGGACGCCGGCGACGAAGCGCAGCACGTTGTCCGTGCCCAGGATCGGGCGCCGGGCGGCCTTGGCGATCCCGCCGCCGTCGGTCGTCAGGACGACGTCGGGGGAGAGCACTGCGACCATGTCCTCCAGATCGGTCGCGCCGCGCACGGCGCCCAGGAACGCCTCGGTCAGGGCGCGGTGCGTGTCCTCGTCGACCGGATGGCGCGGGGCACGCTCCCGCACATGCGCCCGCGCGCGGCTGACCAGCTGCCGCACGGAGGTCTCGGAGCGCTCGAGAGTCTCGGCGATCTCGGAGTACGGGGCGGCGAACACGTCGTGGAGCACGAAGGCCGCACGTTCGAGCGGGGAGAGCGATTCGAGCACGACCAGCAGGGCCAGCGAGACGTCATCGGCGATCTCCGCGGCGTGACCAGGATCCGCGTCGGCGCCCGTGGAGACGGGCTCGGGCAGCCAGGGGCCGATGTACTCCTCCCGCAGTCGGCTGCGGGAGCGCACGATGTTCAGCGCCGTGCGGGTGACGACCGTGAGCAGGAAGGCGCGGGGCTCGCGGACCGTTGTGAGGTCCACGTGCTGCCAACGCAGCCAGGCGTCCTGCACGGCGTCCTCGCTGTCCTGGACCGTGCCGAGCACACGGTAGGCCGCGCCGAGCAGCGCTCGGCGATGGGTCTCGAAGTCGCGGGCGTGCGCTGTGCTCATGGGGCTCCTGTGGTCAGTGCGCCAGGCTCGAGGGGACGTCGCACCCGTCCTTGAACCCCTGGCTGCTCAGGCCCAGACCCGCATTCGTGCGCGAACGGTAGTTCTCCAGCGAGACCAGCGAGGCGAGCTCGACCACCTGACCGTCGCTCAGGTCCTCGCGGAGCACGGCGACCATCTCGTCGGTCACGGCAGACGGGGTCGCCGTCGCCGCCTCCGCGTACTCCAGCACCGCCCGCTCCAGCGGGGTGTAGGCCGAACTGGTGCGCCAGGAGGCGACGTCGCGGAGCTTGCGCGGGTCCACCCCGCGGTGGTGGTACTCCCAGTAGCCGAAGTCGGTGCACCAGGAGCAGCCGATCTCGTGGGCGGGGGCCATCGTGGCCAGGGCCTGGAGGGTGGGCGGCAGCTTCTTCCAGCGCGAGGCGGTCGCTTCGAGGGCCACCGTCGAGACCAGGACGGGCCGATGGTGGAAGGAGGCCTTGAGCGGGTCCAGGACTTTTCCGTAGACGCGACGGACCACCCAGCCGGCGACCTTCTCGAAGCGGCCGTCGCGATCCAGGGGTATCCGCGGCGCACCGCTCGACGTGGACACGGTGCGCAGGGGCGTGATGGCAGACATGGCGCTTCCTTCGTTCAGCGGGCCCACTCGACGGGCCGTTCGTGAGGAGGACACCGGGCGGTGGAGGTCTGTGACATCCCGCCTGTCAGAGGCCGTCGGTCTTGGAGCTGTCAGTTCTCGGGTGGTCAGTCCTCCAGCATCCGCGACCTGGTCAGGAACCTCTTCCCGTCGGGAGATTCAAGGCTGAAGCCGCCGCCGCGCCCGTCGACCAGATCGATCGTGAGATGCGTGTGGCGCCAGTAGGCGAACTGCTCCCGGCTCATCCAGAAGTCCAACGGTGAGGTGCCGCCGCCTGGCAGAGGGACCTCGACATGGCCCATCCGAACATCGGGGTCCCCGGTGAGGAAGTCCCCCTCGGGGAAGCACATGGGGGAGGAGCCGTCGCAGCAGCCCCCGGACTGGTGGAACATCAGGGGACCGTTGCGGTCGATGAGCCGTTGCATCTGCGCGACCGCTGCCTGGGTGAACGCCACCCGCGAGAAGTCCTCGCCCTCGATCGTGGGCTCTGCCTCGAGCACGTCGTCGGCCGAGGTCGGCGGCGGAACCCTGGGCCCGGGCTCCGTCGGTCTCGCCCCTTCGGTGCTCCTCGTCGCTCGCGCGCTGTCGGCCCCGAGTGTCGTCGGCTGTGCACCGGTGGATCCGGTCGTCATCGGAGGCCTCCGCCCTGCCCGAAGGGGGTCGACGGGGGAGCGCCCGGGGGCGGCTGATCCGGCGGCGGCTGATCCGGTTCGGGCTCGGGCCGAGGCTGCTCGGGCGTCGGCTCGAGCGGCTCACCCGGGAAGGGCTGCGACGGCGGACCGGGAGGAGGTCCCGGCGGGTCCGTGGGCGGCTGCCCCGGGGGCGGCATCGGGGGCTCGTAGGGCCCGGGGATGCTCATATCGTGCTGGTCGGAATCCTCATGCATGATCTCTCCTCCCGCGATGGTGCCGACGGGCCGGTCCGGGGAGCCCCGCGGACCGGCCCGTCGGTCGTGCCGATCGGTACCGGCGGTGCCGATCACGATCGTCGATGCTGATCAGGCCGGTCCCGTCGGTCAGAGCCGGCCGCGCCGATCAGAAGAAGCCGAGCTTCTTCTCCGAATAGCTGACCAGCAGGTTCTTGGTCTGCTGGTAGTGGTCGAGCATCATCAGGTGGTTCTCCCGGCCGATGCCGGAGGACTTGTACCCGCCGAACGCGGAGTGCGCCGGATACGAGTGGTAGTTGTTCACCCAGACGCGACCGGCCTGGATGGCCCGGCCCGCGCGGTAAATGATGTTCTGCTGCCTGCTCCACACACCGGAGCCGAGCCCGTACAGGGTGTCGTTGGCGATCGAGATGGCCTCGTCGTAGTCGGAGAAGCGGGTCAGCGCGAGCACCGGCCCGAAGATCTCCTCCTGGAAGATGCGCATCGAGTTGTCGCCCTCGAACACCGTGGGCGTCACGTAGTAGCCGCCGGAGAGCTCCCCGCCCAGATCGGCGCGCTCGCCGCCGGTGAGCAGCTTCGCGCCCTCCTTCGTGCCGATGTCGATGTAGGAGAGGATCTTCTCGAGCTGGTCGTTGCTGGCCTGGGCACCGATCATCGTCTCGGTGTCCAGCGGATCGCCCTGCTTCGTCGCCTCGACGCGCTTCAGCCCGTCGGCCACGAAGTCGTCGTAGATCGAGTCCTGCACGAGCGCGCGCGACGGGCAGGTGCACACCTCGCCCTGGTTCAGGGCGAACATCGCGAAGCCCTCGAGGGCCTTGTCGTAGTAGTCGTCCTTCGCCGACGCCACGTCCTCGAAGAACAGGTTCGGGCTCTTGCCGCCCAGCTCGAGGGTCACCGGGATGAGGTTCTGCGAGGCGTACTGCATGATCAGGCGGCCCGTGGTGGTCTCACCCGTGAAGGCGATCTTCGCGATGCGCTTGTTGGAGGCCAGCGGTTTGCCGGCCTCGACGCCGAAGCCGTTGACGATGTTGAGCACGCCGCCCGGCAGCAGGTCACCGATCAGCTCGGCCAGCACCAGGATCGAGACCGGGGTCTGCTCGGCGGGCTTGAGCACCACGCAGTTGCCGGCCGCGAGCGCCGGGGCCAGCTTCCACACCGCCATGAGGATGGGGAAGTTCCACGGGATGATCTGCCCGACCACGCCCAGCGGCTCGTGGAAGTGATAGGCGACGGTGTCGTCGTCGATCTGCGAGAGTGCGCCCTCCTGGGCTCGGATCGCGCCGGCGAAGTAGCGGAAGTGGTCCACTGCGAGCGGCAGGTCCGCGCCCAGGCACTCCCGGATCGGCTTGCCGTTGTCCCAGGTCTCGGTCACGGCCAGCATCTCGAGGTTCTCCTCGATGCGGTCCGCGATCTTGTTGAGGATCACGGCGCGCTCGGCGACCGAGGTCGTCCCCCAGGCCGGTGCCGCGGCGTGGGCGGCGTCGAGCGCCTTCTCGATGTCCTCCGCGGTGGAGCGGGCCACCTCGGTGAAGATCTTGCCGGTGACGGGGGTGGGGTTCTCGAAGTACTCGCCCTTGACCGGCGGGACCCACTGGCCCCCGATGTAGTTCTCGTACCGCTGCGCGAAGGTGACCTTCGCTCCGTCGGTTCCGGGGTGTGCGTAGGCGGTCATGTGTTCTCCTCGGTGCTCGTCGTCGAGACAGGGGCGCGGCCGGTCCGGTCGGTCCGCGGGGAGCCGACGGCCGCGCTATGACGTGGATCACCATCGTAAGCCCTGGGCGGCGACCGTAGGCTGAACGGTATGGAACACCGTCACCTCGGCCGCAGCGGCCTCAAGATCAGCGAGATCATCTACGGCAACTGGCTCACCCACGCCTCGCAGGTGGAGGACGAGCGCGCGCGGGCCTGTGTGCGCGCCGCGCTCGACGCCGGCATCAGCACCTTCGACACCGCGGACACCTACGCGAACACCGCGGCCGAGGTCGTGCTCGGCGAGGCGCTGAAGGGTGAGCGGCGCGAGTCGCTCGAGATCTTCACCAAGGTGTACTTCCCGACCGGCCGGAAGGGGCACAACGACACCGGCCTCTCGCGCAAGCACATCCGCGAGTCGATCGACGGCTCCCTCTCCCGCCTCCAGACCGATTACGTGGACCTCTACCAGGCGCACCGCTACGACGACGCCACCCCGCTCGAGGAGACGATGCAGGCCTTTGCCGACGTCATCCACTCCGGCAAGGCCCTGTACATCGGCGTCTCCGAGTGGAACGCGGATCAGCTGCGCGCCGGCCACCAGCTGGCCCGCGAGCTCGGCATCCAGCTGATCTCCAACCAGCCCCAGTACTCGATGCTGTGGCGCGTGATCGAGGAGCGCGTGGTGCCCACCTCCCGCGAGCTCGGCATCTCGCAGATCGTGTGGTCGCCCGTCGCCCAGGGCATCCTCACCGGCAAGTACAAGCCCGGCGCCGAGGCCCCCGAGGGCTCGCGCGCCCGCGACGAGAAGGGCGGCGCGGACATGATCAAGCGCTTCCTGGACGACCCGGTCCTCGAGGCGGTGCAGCGCCTCGAGCCGATCGCCGCGGAGCTCGACCTGACCATGGCGCAGCTCGCTGTGGCCTGGGTGCTCAGCAACGACAACGTGGCCGGCGCGATCATCGGCGCCTCCCGCCCCGAGCAGATCACCGAGAACGTCAAGGCCGCCGGCGTCACGCTCGATGCCGACGTGAAGGCGCGCATCGACGGGGTGCTCGGTGACATCCCCGAGGCCGATCCCGCCAAGACCGTCTCTCCGGCGCAGCGTTTGAGCTGAGGCCGGCGCCTGCGCCATGACAGAACGGCCGCTCCCCTCGGGGGTCGGCCGTTCTGCAGGTGGGGGGGATCCGCGGAGGCGGTGTCAGACGTCGGTCGTCTCCTTCTTCAGCTGCTCACCGCTCTTGCCCGGCCGGTTCAGGCCGTCTGCGCGCAGCTCCCAGAACTCAGCGTTCTTGATGCCGAGCTTGCGGGGGTCGAACTGCGGGTCCAACCCCTGCTTCTTCTGCTGCCGGTAGTCCTTGAGAGCCTTCAGAGCGGGGCCCTGCAGGATCAGGATCGCCACGACGTTCAGCCAGGCCATCGCACCCACGCCGATGTCGCCGAGCGCCCACGCGTTGCCAGTGGTGGTCACCGAGCCGTAGACCACGGCAACCAGGATGAGCGCCTGGAGAGCCCGCACCAGGGCACGGCGCACCAGGCGGTTCGGGATCCAGCGGTTGAGGTACGTCAGATTGACCTCGGCCATGTAGTAGTAGGCGACGATCGTGGTGAAGGCGAAGAAGAACAGTGCGATCGCCACGAAGGTCGGCCCCAGGCCATGGAACACGGTCTCGAAACCGTTCTGAGAGAACTCTGGACCGTAGTCGGTACCGGCCGGCACCGACCCCTCGTAGAGAAGCGTCTCCTCCGGCCCCTGGAACACCTGGTACATGTCCGTGGAGATGATGAGGAACGCGGTCGCGGTGCAGACGAACAGGGTGTCGATGTAGACGGCGAACGACTGAGCGAAGCCCTGTTTGGCCGGGTGGGAGACCTCAGCGGCGGCTGCCGCATGCGGGCCGGTGCCCTGTCCCGCTTCATTGGAGTAGAGGCCGCGCTTGACGCCCATCTCCACGGCCTTGCCGACGATCGCGCCGAACATCGCGTGCGCACCGAAAGCGCTGGAGAAGATCAGGCCGAAAACGTGCCCGATCTGGTCGAAGTTCACGAAGAACACCACCATTGCGGCGATGATGTAAAGAATCGCCATCACGGGTACGACGATCACGGCGAAGCGAGCGATCCGCTTCACGCCGCCGATGATGATGAAGGCCAGCAGGATGACGACGCCTACGGCGGAGATCCAGTGGGGAAGATTCCACGCTTCGTACGCTGCGGACGCCATGCCGTTGCCCTGCACGCCCGGGAGGAAGAAGCACATGGCGATCACGGTGACGATCGAGAATACGATCGCGTAGGCCTTGAAGGCCGGAGCGGCCTTGGTGTGCTTGAAGGCCTTCTCGATGTAGTACGCCGGGCCGCCGCGGTACTCACCGGTGTCGAGGTCCTTCTCCTTGTAGATCTGGCCGAGGGTGCACTCGATGAAGGACGTCGCCGCGCCGAGGAAGGCGATCAGCCACATCCAGAACACGGCGCCGGGGCCGCCGAGGGCGATCGCCGTGGCGACGCCGCCGATGTTGCCCATGCCGACGCGGCCTGCGAGGGACATCATGAGCGACTGAAGCGATGACGTGCCGTCCGGTGACGACTCGCCCTTTCTGAGCTGCTCGAGCATGTCGGGGATGCAGCGAATCTGCAGGAACAGAGTACGGAGCGAGAAGTACAGGCCGGTGATCAGCAGTAGACCGACCAAGGGGAGGGACCACACGAGGTTGTTCGCCCCGGTGATCAGGGTATCGAAGGGCATGAAACCTCCAGGGTCAGGGGAAGCGGTGGCAGCATCGGCACCGCGGGTGGTGACCTGGGTCACCGAGAATGTGCTGGAGGGAACCTACCTGAACAGGGCCGTGAAAAGCGCGCTATCCCGAGCGTGTTGCACGGTCGTGACCTGATTGCTCGTGAAACTACTCGGGGATTCCCAGGAGAAGGTGCCTCGGAGCCCGGCGATCTGCCCACGGTGAAGGGCGGAGCCGACGAGCGGGACGATGTGCGCGGGATCGCCTTCGCGAGGTTCGAAGTGCATGCGATAGAGCCGCTACACTGGGACACGACCCCTCGTGCGGTGTCATCTTGCTGAACTCCCCCAGGGCTTGACGGCAGCAAGGGCAGGTGAGCTCTGGCAGGTGCACGAGGGGTCGCTTCATGCCCTGACGACGTGTTCCGTCCCGGCGGCGCGTCCTGCCCCGTCGGCGTGACCCCGGGTGGACCCGAGGGGGATTGCCCCCGCTCGGCACGGCGGACCTCCCCGTACCGGAGCTCGCGGGCACTTCCTAGCGTGGACATCGACGCTGCGGTCGCACCAGGCGCGCCGCACCCGGCCCCAGGAGCCCCCGATGTCCTCCCGCCCCGTCGTCCCCACCGATCCCGACGTCCCGGACGTCCCCTCCGATCCCGGCGCACCCGCCTCCCGGCACTGGTCACCGGCCCCCGCGGCGCCTCAGGCAGTCATCGACTCGCCGGCGCGCGTCGGCCTGTTCGTCCTGATCGCGACCGCGGTCGCAACCGCCCTCTCGATCCCCCTCGCCACCGGTCTGCTGCCCGAGTCGGCGCTCGGCCTGGTGGTGCCCCTGGCCCAGCTGTCCCCGCTGCTCGCGGCGCTCCTCGTGCGCCGGCGCGATGAGCCCTGGTGGCGCTCCCTCGCCCTGCACGTGCCCTCGGGCAGAGCCTTGCTGATCGCGGTGCTCGCCGCGATCACCGTCTTCACGCTGGTGCCCGTGACCCGCCTGCTGATCGGAGTCGTCGGCGGAGCGTCCCCGCTCGCGGACGCACCGCCCCTGCTCGGCCTGCTGCTCGCGGTGCCGGTGGTCCTGGCCACGCAGGCCGTCTTCGCGATCGGGGAGGAGGCCGGGTGGCGCGGGTGGCTGCAGAGCACGCTCGAACCGCTCGGCTTCTGGCGGATGTCGCTGGCCATCGGCGGGTTGTGGGCTCTGTGGCATCTTCCGGTGGTGCTCGCGCTGGGTCTGTCCGGTCGCGAGATGGTCAGCTACCTCGGCACGATCGTCGCCGTCGCGCCGCTGCTCTCCGTGCTCCGCCGACTCTCCGGGACGGCCTGGGCGGCGATCATCGGGCACGGCCTGCTGAACAGCCTGCGGGTCGCGCTCGAGCAGAACGTCCTCGGCCCCGTCGATCCGACCCTGCTGTGGGTCATGGATCTGAGCTCGTGGGCCCTGTGGCTCGGCGTCGCGTGGGTCATCCTGCGGGTGGCTGACGGGCTGACGCCGGCGGGGATCACGTCGACGACCGCACCTGCCGGGACCCCGGACCGCACAGATCCGCGCCCGAGCTGACGTCTCCGGGCAGTGTGCACGGCAGGCCCTGGTCAAGGGCGCAAGCTGTGCGTAGCGTGGAGCGCACCACCGGCGAGGACCTGCACCGCCTGAGCGTGCGGCGCCGCCGAGGAAGGGAGCAGTCATGAAGATCGAGACCACCCATCGGATCCCCTTCCCCCAGGCCGAGGTCCTGGCCTGGCACGAACGGCCCGGCGCACTGGTGCGCCTCACCCCGCCCGGCCTCGCCACGCCGGATGATCCGACGGCCGGCGGCCTGCAGGTGGGCCGCGTCGTCGGCACCCGGCTGGGACCGTCCGCCCTGCCGTCGCTGCTGCGCCCGCACTGGATCCTGCGCCACCGCGAGCACCAGAGAGATGTCGAGGGCGAGGCCCGGTTCGTCGATCAGCAGGTGCGGGGACCCTGGCGCACCTGGAGCCACGAGCATCGTCTCCTGTCCGATCCCGGTTCCGAGGGCGGAACCCTGGTGGGGGACACCCTCGAGGTCGAGCTTCCCGCCCGCCTCCAGCGCCTCGAGCCGCTGCTGGGCCCCCAGATGCAGCGGGTGTTCCGGTTCCGGGACCGGCAGCTGCGCGAGGACCTCGCCTTCCACGCTCGCTACGCCGACCAGCCCCGACGCACGATCGCGCTGACCGGATCCTCCGGGCTCATCGGCACCCAGCTCGCCGCCCTGCTCGAGACCGGCGGGCACACCGTGCGACGGATGATCCGCGAGGAGGACGTCGGCCCGGACGAGATCTCCTGGGACCCGCAGGGCGGACGCCTGGACCCCGCCGATCTCGAGGGCGTCGACGTGGTCATCCACCTCGCCGGTCGCTCCATCGCCACCCGCTGGACCCACAGCGCCCGCGGCGAGATCCGCTCCTCCCGCGTGCACGGCTCGGCGCTCATCGCCCGCACCCTCGCGAACATGGACAACGGGCCCTCGGCCCTCGTGCAGGCCAGCGCCATCGGCCTCTACGGTCCGCGCCGTCCGGGCGAGCTGCTCACGGAGGCCGATCCGGGCGGCGAAGGGTTCCTCGCCGATCTGGTGCGCGAGTGGGAGCACGCAGCCCATGCCGCGACGGAGGCCGGGATCCGCACCGCTTTCGTGCGCACCTCTCTCGTGCTGTCCGACGGGGGCGGGCCGCTGCTGCCGCAGCTGCCGATGTTCCTCGCGGGGGTGGGCGGGCGCCTGACCCGTGCCGATGCCATGACCTCGTGGATCACCCTGGACGACATCGTGCGGGTCTACGCCCATGCTGCGCTCTCGGCGGACGTGCACGGACCGCTCAACGCCGTCGCCCCGCAGCCCGTCACCTCCGGGCAGTTCGCGCGCGCTCTCGGCGCGGCGCTGCACCGGCCGGCCGTGGTGCCGGTCCCGGCGTTCGGGCCGAAGCTCCTGCTGGGAGCCGACGGGGCGGACGAGCTCATCCAGGCCGATCAGAACGTCTCGGACGCCCGCCTGCAGGCGAGCGGGTTCCGCGCCGCGCACACCACTCTCGAGCAGGCTCTGCAGCACGTGCTGTGGCGGTGACGGCTCCGCGGGTTCCGCTGTCAGGGACGATCTGGCGTGCTGGACGATCCGTACCGGATCAGAGGTGCTCGGAGGGCAGCTCGGTGAGTCGCCGGGCCTCCTCGAGGACGTCCTCGTCGGCCGCGGAGATCTCGGTGCCCGCGGGCGTGCGGCAGGCCAGCGCATTGACGAGGGCGGCGAGCACCACGAGAGCGGCGGCGCCGACGGGCAGCCACATGGATGCCTGCGACCCGGAGCTCTCGGCGACCGCGCCGGTCACGGCGGAGGCTGCGGACTGGCCGACGATCGTGGCCGAGCCCAGCATCGTCATCACGGTCGCGGAACGTCCCTGTGGGCTGCGCTCCGCAGCGAGGCTGTACAGCGTTACGACCGTCGGCCCGATCCCGATCCCGGCGACCGCCATCGCGGCGATGAGCCCGGTGAGGCCGCCCGCGAGGCCGAAGGCGAGCATCGCGGCCAGCATCAGCGAGGAGAAGGTGAGCCAGCGCGCGTACAGCCGGAACCGCTCGGGGAACAGGGTGATGCTCAGGGCCAGGATCGTGGACCCCACCCCCATCACGCCGTAGACGAGCCCCGCCGAGTCGCCGTGGCCGGTGTCGGAGAGGAAAGCCGTCAACGAGGTGAGGACGGTGCCGAAGAAGAGCCCCACGCCGAGCGCGCCGGCGACGACCACCACCACGGGCAGGGTGAAGAGCTCGCGGGCCGGGGCCTGCGCGACGGGCTCCTCGGTGGTCGGTGCCGCGACCTTCGCCGTGGGATGCAGGGCGAAAGCGGTCACGAACAACAGCGTCAGCACCGCGGCGCCGATCATGGGGGCGGCGGGGCTGAGCGTGGTCGCGAGCAGGCCCACCACGACGGGGCCGAACACGAAGGCGGTCTCGTCGGCCGCGGATTCGTAGCCCATCGTGCCGTTGAGGCTCTTCGCCCGACGGTGGGAGGGCAGGCGGGTGAGGATGAGCTGCACCAGGCGGCTGCGGGAGAGCGGGCCGATCTGCGGCGACGAGGCGCCGATCAGGAAGCCGACGGCGAGCACCGCCGCGTCGGGCAGAGCGCTGAACGCCACCGCGGCCATCGCGAGCAGGGCCAGGGAGTTCACGATCCCGGAGACGAGGACGACGGGGCGCTGGCCGATCCGGTCCGCCGCGGCGCCGAGCAGGGGGCCGACGAGCGCTGAGCCCAGGCCCACGACCGCGGAGTTCAACCCGCCCAGCGCGATCGAGTCGCGGGCGGAGACGACGAGGGTCAGAGTGCCCACGACCATCATCGCGAACGGGAAGCGGGCCACGAAGGCGATCGGGAAGTAGGTGGCCCCGGCGACGCTGCGCAGGGTCGGGGAGGACTGCTGCGGGGCGGGGGCTGTGGTCTGCTGCGTGGACATCGCTGCTCCGGACGGTGGGTGCCGCCTTGGACGGTCCGCCGAGGGACCCGAGGTAGATGCACTGCGGGGGCCCGTGGAGCCGGGCCGATCTGACAGCCTCACTCTAGGGGCGGCGCGGGGGTTGGGCCAGGGTTCCGGGGCGTGCGGTGCGCGGTTTCACCCGGGACGACGCGCTCCCGGTCGCGGGCGTACCCGACCTGGGCGGTGCCGTTCTCGGGTGGTCCTGGACGCGGGCCTACCCGACGCGGGCGTTCCCGGTCGCTCCTCGATGCGGGCGCTCCCCGTCGCGAACGCTCCCGGTCGCTCCTCGACGCGGGCGCACTCCATTGCGGGACCCCGTCGCGGACGCGCCGACCGAGACCACTGATATGTACCGGTGGCGGTACAGATCGAGGGATTCGGTCGGCGCGTTGCGGTCTGTCGCGGTCTGTCGCGCTCCGGGGCGAGGCGAGACGGGGCGAGGCGGAGCGAGCGAGGCTGGGCGGGGCCCTGCAGGAGCGGCCCGTGGGCGCCGGTCAGGCGGTGGCGGGCTGCTTCTCGCGGTCCGAGTCCGTGTCTGAGCCCGCGCCAGCAGGTGCCTCCGCGTCGGCTCCGTCGTGCGCGTCCTGCCCATCCTGCGCGTCCTGCGCCTCCTCGGCCTGGATGGCCTGGAAGGAGGTGCGTCGGGCGTCGTCGTATGCCGGCTGATCGAGGATCTTCTCGCGCTTGGCGACGATCACGGCGACCAGGGACTGGCCGGTGACGTTCAGGGCGGTGCGGCCCATGTCGAGGATCGGGTCGATCGCGAGCAGCAGGCCCACACCCTCGAGCGGGAGGCCCAGGGTGGACAGGGTCAGCGTGAGCATCACGGTCGCGCCGGTCATGCCGGCGGTCGCGGCCGAGCCCAGCACGGAGACCAGCACGATCAGCAGGTAGTCGGTGACGCCGAGCGGCACACCGTAGAAGTTCGCGACGAAGATCGCGGCCAGGGCCGGGTAGATCGCGGCGCAGCCGTCCATCTTGGTGGTCGCGCCCAGCGGCACGGCGAAGCTCGCGTAGTGGCGCGGCACGCCCATGCGCTCGGTGACGGACTGCGTCATCGGCATGGTGCCCAGCGAGGAGCGGGAGACGAAGCCGAGCGAGGTCGCGGGCCACACACCGCGGAAGAAGGAGCCGATCGAGAGGCCGTTGAGCTTCAGGAGCACCGGGTAGACGACCAGCAGCACGAGGAAGAGGCCGATGTACACGTCGGCGACGAAGACGCCGAGCTGACCGATCGCGTTCCAGCCGTAGCTGGCCACGGCGTTGCCGAGCAGGCCGACGGTGCCGATCGGGGCGAGGCGGATGACCCACCACAGCAGCTTCTGGACGATCTCCAGCGCGGAGCCGGTGACCTTCAGGAAGGGCTCGGCCTTCTCGCCGACGGAGAGCACCGCGATGCCCACGGCGATCGAGATGACCAGGATCTGCAGGGCGTTGAAGCTCAGCGAGACGGTGCCGTCGTCCCCGGCGCTGCCCTCGATGCCCAGGAAGTTCGTGGGGACGAGGCCGGTGAGGAAGTCCATCCAGCCGCCCTGGGTGTCCGAGGCCTGGGCGGCGTCCGCCGAGACGCCGGAGTTCGCGCCGGGGGAGGTCACGGCGCCGAGCGCGATACCGATCGACACGGCGATCAGCGACGTGATGGCGAACCAGAGCAGGGTCTTCCCGGCGAGCCGGGCGGCGTTGGTGACGCCGCGCAGGTTGGCGATCGAGGTGATGATCGCGAGGAAGATCAGCGGCGGGACCAGCGCTTTCAGCAGCGTCACGAAGATCGTGCCGATGGTGTTCAGCGCGGTGGTCAGCCAGTTCGCGCCGTCCGGGTTGGCGTCCGTGGCGGTGACGGGGCCGATCTGGGCCGCGACGAGGCCGAGGACCACGCCGAGGACGAGTCCGATCAGGACCTGCCAGCCGAAGGGGATGCGGACGATCGCGCGCAGCGGGTTGCGCGTGCGCCGCGGTGTCGTGGGGGAGGAGGTGGTGGATGTGCTCACGGCAGGCGACGTTACGCGGACCTCGTCACGAGTTCAATCAAAACGCTATGCGATCACATTAGGAGAACTAGGGGGTTTCGGGGAAGTCATCGGCGTTCCCGTCGGTCCTCGCCTCAGCAGGTGCATCGGCGGCACTTGCGTCGTCGCGCGGTGACGCCATCGCGGCCCGCTCGGCGTCGGACGTCAGCACGCAGAACTGGTTGCCCTCGGGATCCGCCATGGTCAGCCATCCCGACCCCGGGCCGTACTGGTCGCGGTGATCGGCGACCGCGACCGCTCCCTGCTGCTCGAGCCAGAGGATCTCCTGCTCCTGCGTGCGCTCGCGAGGGCGCACATCGAGGTGGATCCGCTTGGACGGCAGCTCGTCGTCGGGGATCTCGAGGAACAGCAGCGTGTGCCCGGTCTCGGGATCGTGGATCGCGCACTCCTCGTGCCCGGGCAGGTTCGGATCCTCCGGGTCCATCGCGTATTCGAGGATGCGGAGCCACCACTGGGACAGGGCGAAGGCGTCGTGGCAGTCGATGCTGGTGTGGGAGTGGCGGACGCTCATGAGAAGAGTCTTCGGGAGCGCCGGTCGCAGGTCAACGGAATTGCCGCTGCGCGCTGTCGGTCGCGAGAAGTCGTGTTCATGGGGTCGTGCTTCCGGAGGCGTGCTCAGGCGTCGTGCTCGCGGCGCCGTGCCAGCAGTCTCGTCCTCACGGTCTCGTCCGTTCGGCTGATGCTGACGTGGCCGGTCACAGACCTGCGGACGATGCATGCGGGGGCGGGCTGCTGACATCGTGGGGACATGGACGAGCGACCTTCAGTGCATGACCCCGCTGTGCGTGACCCCACTGCACGCGACTCCGCCGCGCCGGCCGACGACGAGACGGCCCGCGCCGTCGTCGGCCCGCGCTCTGACGTCGAGGAAGATGCCGAAGAAGATTCCGAGGAGAACGCCGAGGACGAAGGCACCGAGGGCGACGTGGAGAAGCCCTTCGGCGCGCAGGAGCCCACCCGGTTCGCGTCGGACGTCGAGTACCGCGGCCGCGCCGACGGCCACGACTACCTGGTGCGCGTGCGCCACCGGCTCCTCGACTCATCCTTCACGGTGGTCATCGACGGCGTCGAGCACGATCCGGCCGCGGAGGAGAAAGCACGGAAAGCGGCCCTGAAGGCGCACCAGAAGTCGGCGCAGGAGGATGAGAAGGAGGCGGCCGCGCAGGAAGCTGAGCGGTCGGCGCAGCAGGACGCCGAGGAGGAGACAGGGACCGACGTCGACCCTCGCTCTGAGGCCGATGCGCGCGCCGACGCCGACACCGACGCTGACTCCGGGTCCGACGCAGGCTCCGATGCCCTGCAGTTCCGCCTCGAGGAGAGTTTCACCGTGGTGCGCTGCACGGTGCGTCGCCGAGTCATGGACGACGACGACGACGCCGCCGACGAACGCGACGACGCCGCCGACGGGGACGGCGCCCAGACCGGCGCCGACGGCGACGACGGACGCGGTGACGAGGACGACCGAGAGGTTCCAGGCTTCACGGATGCCGAGGTGATCTCGGTGCACACCGCCGGGCTCGGCGGCGCCGGTGAGGTCGATGTGCGCCACGGTCTGGACAAGACGTTGCTCGTGCCCGCCGAGGACAGCCCGTCGGCCGTGCGCGATGAGAAGCGCATCGCGCATCCCGTCCGCTACGCAATGCTCTCCGCGCTGGCGAAGGCCGCCGGCTTCCTGATCCCGCTGCTCGGTGTCGGCGGCCTGTTCAGCGGCCTGTTCGATCCGGTGCAGGAGTGGGTGGAGGCCCGGGTGCGGCCCGTCGTCGACGCGATCTCCGAGGCCACCGAGCCTGTCCGCACCTGGTTCGGCGAGCTGGTGCGTCCGGTCGTGGAGTTCTTCGACGCGCTGTTCGCGCCGATCAGGTCGGCGATCGCCGCCGTGCTCCGCCCCATCGGGGAGGCCTGGAACTGGCTGACGGATCTGCTGTTCGGGTGGATCCCGGACTTCTCGCTGCCGTTCTCCGTGCCCGAGTGGGTCGTGGACGCCGCCCTCCCGGTGATCGTGGTGCTGATCGCGTTCCTGGTGACCTTCGGGAGCCTGCGCCATCGCCGCGAGAAGCTCGATGCGACGCGGGCCGCCACGCAGGCGCACGCCGGGAAGACCGCCGACGACGACGGGCCCGTGGAGGTCGGGGACACGGCAGACGGCACGGTGACCGCAGGCGCCCGGGCGACGGAGGACGGCGGGAGGACCCCGTGCACCGCGGGCGCGAGCACGCAGGAGACCACGAGCACACGCGAGAGCATGCAGGAGAACACGCAGGACACCGCGCAGGAGAACGGGGCTGATCGAGGAGATCCGACGCCCTCGGACCGGTCCTCCACAGAACCTGCTCGTCCCCAACGGTGAGGAAGGTCGGGCGCCTCAACTAGCCTGTACCGGTGGCCACAGCTCTGTACCGTCGTTATCGTCCCGAGTCCTTCGCCGAGGTGATCGGCCAGGACCACGTCACCACGCCCTTGCAGCGTGCGCTGCGCGCGGGCCGGATCGGTCACGCCTACCTGTTCTCCGGGCCGCGAGGCTGCGGCAAGACGACCTCGGCGCGCATCCTCGCGCGCTGCCTGAACTGCGCGGAAGGTCCCACGGACATCCCGTGCGGTCAGTGCGATTCCTGCCGCGACCTCGCCAACGGCGGCGCTGGCAGCCTCGACGTGGTCGAGATCGACGCCGCGAGCCACGGTGGTGTGGACGATGCTCGCGAGCTGCGGGAGCGCGCCTCCTTCGCGCCCGTGCGCGACCGCTACAAGGTGTTCATCATCGACGAGGCCCACATGGTGACCTCGGCCGGGTTCAACGCCCTGCTGAAGCTGGTGGAGGAGCCGCCGGACCACGTGAAGTTCGTCTTCGCGACCACCGAGCCGGACAAGGTCATCGGCACCATCCGCTCGCGC
Organism: Brachybacterium tyrofermentans; assembly: GCF_039526165.1. NCBI lineage: Bacteria > Bacillati > Actinomycetota > Actinomycetes > Micrococcales > Dermabacteraceae > Brachybacterium > Brachybacterium tyrofermentans. The sequence goes on along the minus strand of NZ_BAAAIR010000004.1, from coordinate 60,784 downwards.
ACCCACCACTACCCCTTCCGGCTGATCCCGCCGCAGGTGCTGGGCCCGTACCTCGAGGAGGTCTGCGTCGCCGAGGGCGTGAACGTCGGCGAGGGCGTGATGCCGCTGGTGGTGCGCGCAGGAGGCGGGTCCGCCCGTGACTCCATGTCGGTGCTGGACCAGCTCATGGCCGGCGCCGGCGAGGACGGTCTGGACTTCCCGACCGCGATCGCCCTGCTCGGCTTCACGGACACCGCGCTGCTGGACAGCGCCATCACGGCGGTCGCCGAGCGGGACGCCGGCGCGCTGTATGCCGCGGTCGAGCACGTGCTGGCGACCGGCCACGAGCCGCGCCGGTTCGTCGAGGACCTGCTCGAGCGCATGCGTGATCTGATCATCCTGGCGGCCGTCCCCGACCGCGGCCAGGATCTGCTGCCGCAGGTCCCTGCCGATGAGCTCGAGCGCATGGTCGGCCAGGCCGGCCGCTTCGAACCGGCGGATCTCTCGCAGTGCGGCGACCTGGTCCACGAGACGCTCTCCACGATGAGTGGGGCGACGTCGCCGCGACTGCACCTCGAGCTGCTCGCGGCGCGTCTGGTGCTGCGCGACGAGCGTGCCGCGCTGGCTGCCGCGGGCGACGGCAGCGCCCCGGCCGGGCGGAACCAGCCGGCTGGTGGGCAGCCGCTCGCGGGAGGTCGGCAGGGAGCGCCGGGTCGCGGCGCGCAGGCTCCCAGTGCAGGTGCGGGTGCTGCCGTCGGCGGCTCCTCCGGGCGCGAGGAGGCTCGACGCATCGCGCAGGAGAAGGCCGAATCCGCACGACAGTCTCGCGGCGGGCGCACGCCGGCCCCGTCGACGGAACGCCAGGGCCAGCCCCAGGCGCCCGACGGCCGGGCTGACGCCGCGACGTCCTCGCAGGGTTGGGACACTCCGGTGTCGCGCCCGGGAGGTGGCCCGTTGGAGCCGGGATCCGCCCCGCAGGCAGCTGCCCCGCAGGGCGCTTCCCCGCAGGGCGGCGCTCCGCAGGGCGGTCCGCAGAGCGGCGCCGCGCAGGAGCAGCCACCGGCCCCCCAGCAGACCGAGCAGCAGGCGGCCTCACAGCAGGCCGCGCCGCAGCACGCTGCCCCGCAGGCATCCGCCCCGCAGAGCGCTCCCGCCCCCGCTGCACCGGACGCCGGAGGAGCGCAGGGACTGAACGCGGATGCCGTGCGCGAGCACTGGTCCGCGATCCTCGACGAGCTCGCGCAGATCCGTCGTCCCAGCTGGGCGCTCGTCGGGCAGAACGGGCACGTGCACGGTTCCCAGGGCTCGACGCTCCTCATCGGGTTCCGCACCGAAGGCCTGGTCGCAGCGTTCCACCGGGGCACGGCAGCAGAGAACCTGGCCGATGCCGTGCGCCGGATCATGCACGTCGAGATCTCGGTCGACGCTGTCGTCGGAGAGGATCCGGGTCCCGGTGGCTCAGGGCCGGGTTCCTCAGGACCGGGCTCCTCCGGACCGGGATCGGCAGGACCAGGCTCGTCGGGACCAGGGACGTCCGGACCGGGTTCCTCGGGACTGGGGTCGTCGGGACCGGGGTCGTCGGGCCCCGGGGGCACGGCGGGCGGTGCTCCCCGCGGAGCCGGCGGCCCCCAGGACGGTGCTGGTCAGCAGGCTCCTAGCGGGTCGGGACAGTCCGGCTCGTGGGAGCAGGCCGTCGGACAGGACGGCTCGGGTGGCGGCGATGACGGTCGCGGCGCCGCAGGGCAGGGTGGTGCCGCTCCGAGCAGCGCGCCTGTTCCGTGGGGCGACGCCGTGGCCCAGATGGCACCGCCGGCCGGGGGAGCCGCCACGGCAGCCTCTGCGGCTCCCACCGCGGCTCCTGCCGCGGTGCCGGAGGGCCCCGGCTCCGCCCCGTCCTCCGCTTCGGCACCCTCGGCTGCTGCCGCGCCGTCAGCCCCCACAGCCCCTGGTGGTGCGCCGGCGCCCGGTGGGCAGGCCCCGTCGGAGGAACCGCCCGCCTCGGCCGGCCAGCGCGCCGCAGATCGCGCGATGCAGGCCGCCGCACGAGCCTCGCGCGGGCGCGCGGCCGCCCCCGGCGGTGCAGACCGTGTCGAGGAGTTCGCCCCGGAACCCGATGATCCGTACCCGCCGGATCCCGAGGATTCCTACCCGCCCGACGACTACTCAGCGCAGAGCGCACCGGTCGCTCGCCACGGGGGTGGCCCGCAGTCTCCGGCCTCGTCGCCGGAGCGCACCCCGCGCTGGTCCGATGCGCTTCAGCCCGGCACCGGAAGCTCGGCCCCGGCTCCGCAGGCAACCTCCGCAGGGTCAGCCTCCGAATCAGCCCCTGCTCCGTCCGCGGGCACCGCTGATGCCGGCGAGATCCCCGTCGTCGACGACGACGGCCGCGACTCCCTGCCCGCCGACGAGCCCCGGACCTTCGGGCAGAACGCCCTGAAGCAGGCCATCGCGGAAGGCCGGGTCGTCCATTCACGAGTCCCCCGTCCCGACGCGACACCGGACGCACCGGCGAGCAGCACGGATCCGATCGACCCCCCGAACGGCCCCGACCAAGGGCTGGGCGGCACGTCCGGCCAGGAACAGGGGGAGGGACTCGCCGACTCCGCGGAGAGCGCGGTGGGTGGCCAGGCGCCCGAGGCACCCTCCGAGCAGCCTGCCTCCGCTGACTCGGCCTCCGAGTCCGCCTCCGGATCGGCCACTGCGCGCGCGGCCGCCTCCTGGGGCACGGCGACGGTCGCCGTTCCAGGCTCCGGGCAGTCCGGACCGTCCGGGCAGGACTCTTCTGGCCCGCACTTCTCGGGTCAGGACTCCTCCGGCCAGAATTCCACAGGTCAGGGCGGTCCGTCGGCGATTCCGACGGACGCAGTCCAGACCGGCACCGCCCCGACCGGCGCCGCTCCGGCCGGCGCACCTGCCCGTAGCGGTGCGGCGCTGGTCCGCGAAGCAGCACAGGCCTCTCGCACAGCGGGGCTGCGCACCCGGGGAAACCAGGGAGGCCCCGAGGAGCCCCCGGTCGACGCCGATCCGACCGGCGGTGCGACGCGCGACGACGACGATGCCGTGGTCTCGAAGCGCAATGGCCGCGAGGTCATCGAGACCATCCTCGGCGGCAAGGTGCTCGAGGTCATCGACGAGACCGACAGGTACTGACCCCTCGCCTGACCTGGGTCGCAAAGGATCAGCGCGAGGGCCGCGACGGATCAGCGCGTGGATCGCGACGGATCTGCACGCGGGCAGCGACGGACCAGCCCGTCGGTCGCGAAGGATCAGTCCGAGCGCGGCTCGAGCAGGCTGAACAGATCCGTGCGCAGGGACGAGGGGTTCGTGCCGGGCGTCGGCGGGGTCACGTAGAACTCCCAGAACGGGTACGTCATCTGCTCCTCGGACTCGCCGATCTCCTCGGTGAACGCACCCCAGCTCTCCGCCAGCGCTCCGTACCCGCCCACGTGGCTGACCCATGCCACGCGCCCGGCAGGCAGCGCTGAGGCGATGACCTCGTAGCCGCTGGCCAGAGTGATCGGCTCGGTGAGGGGAGCGTCGACCGGGAACCCGACCTCGACATCCGCGGTCGAGACCGGCGCCCGGTGGTGCAGCGCGAAAGCCGGCCCGATCGGGTGGATCCCTGCGTCCTCCAGGGCCGCGCTGAGGTGGGTGAAGGTGCCGTCCATCAAGGACGACATCTGGTACATCGGGAAGTCACGCTGGGACACCACCGCAGTGGGTATCTCCGGGGCATCAGTCACCCGGCATGCGGTGGCCGGCTCGGCGGAGTCATAGGGATGCGGCAACGACGACATCGTGCAAAGTCCTGTTCAGAGTCGCGAACGGGCCGTGCATGATGCGACGGCCCGGGCTCGACCGTACCCCTCCAGCCCGGGTCTGACCAGTACGGTCGCTGTGCGTCTGCCGTGCAGGTCCGGCTGGCGGGCCCGCCGCCCAGATCCCGCAGCTGCGCCCGCCATCCAGGGTCCGCCGCGGGGCCCGACGGCAGGCTAGGGTCGGCCCGTCACCGGGCGGCGGCGCCGACCTCCCGGTGCACCCCGGCCAGATCCAGCGCCAGCTCGCAGAACATGGAGTTGGACCAGGAGAACCACTCCCGCGTGAAGGTCGACGGATCATCGACGTGCACGCCCTCGTGCATCATCCCCGTACCGCCGTCGGTGCGGATGAGCTGCTCGAGGATCCGCAGCCGCTCGGCATCATCGGCCGAGGTGAGTCCCTCGATGTTCTTCCCGATCGGCCACACATGGTCCGTGGGGGTGTGCGGCGAGCCCACGCCCTCGAGGTACGGGCCCGCGTAGTAGTACGGGTTCTGCCGCGAGAGCACCGCGGCGCGGGTGGCGAGGTAGGTCGGGTCGTCGGCCGCGACGCAGTCCAGGTAGGGCAGGCCCAGCAGGCTGGGCACATTCGCGTCATCGAGGAACACGTGATGGCCCAGGCCGTCGACCTCGTACGCCCAGATCTGCGTCCCGTCGGCCCCCTCGATCAGACCGTGCTGCTGGAGCGCCTCGCGGATCTCGGAGGAGAGCCGGCGCGCCTCCGCGGCGTCCTCCGCCTCGCCGGCGACCTCCTCGAGCAGATCCCCCAGCCGCTCCAGGGAGAGCGCCAGGAAGTGGTTGCCAGGGATGTTGTAGCCCAGCTCGCAGGCGTCGTCGCTGGGTCGGAACCCGGCCCAGACCAGGCCGTTCGGCGCGGTGAGCGAGCCGCGGCCCTCGCGCGCCAGGGTGTCCTGGGGTGTGCAGTTCGCGCGGCGGAAGAAGTACTCGGAGCGCTCCTCGTGGTGCTGCTCGGTGCGCACGGTGGCGAGGATCGTGCGGGCGGCGTCGACGAACTCCGCGGTCGCCCAGGTGGTGTCCCCGGTGGCCTTCCAGACCCGCCAGGCGAGATCCGGGCCGTAGGAGAGGGAGTCCAGCTCGAACTTCCGCTCCCATGCCCAGGGGCTGTCGAACTCCGTGTCGTCGCTGTCCCACTGGGAGGCATCCGCGGTGCGGTTGAAGGCGTTGGCGTACGGATCGATGACGATGTACTGCCAGTGGCGGCGCAGCAGGCCGGTCAGCAGGGCGACCAGCTGGGTGCGGTCCTCCCCGGTGCCGACCCCGGCGATGACCAGGCGCAGCAGCGGGGTGAGCTGGGCGGCGGAGTCCCGCAGCCACATCGCCGGGATGTCGCCGGTGATCACGAAGGTGGTGCCGTCCTCCTCGACATTCACCGTGGTCTCGGCGGTGTTGCGCAGGTAGGTCACCACCCGATGGGCGATCTCCTCGCGCTGGGCGGATTCGCCCAGGCCGCTGAGGATCCGCTCGTGCACGGCGTCGAGCAGGGAGGGGGGCAGCTGGACCATGGGGCTCCTCATCGCGATCGGCTGGTCGGCTCAGGGTAACCGAATATGTCATGGCGATGGACATATTGTGCGCAGTTCGGACGCCGACAGGCGCGAACCGCGACGCGACGTGCTCGGAGGCACGTCGGGGGAGGCGTCCTCGGTCGGGCGGGGCAACTACAGTTGAGGGCGTGTACGAAGGCATCGTCCAGGACCTCATCGACGAGCTCGGCAAGCTGCCGGGCATCGGCCCCAAGTCGGCTCAGCGGATCGCATTCCATCTGCTGGACGCCGACGACGCCTCTGTGCGCCGGCTCGCCGAGGTGCTGGTGACCGTCAAGGACACCGTGCGCTTCTGCGAGATCTGCGGGAACGTCTCGGCCGACGAGACCTGCAGGATCTGCGCGGACCCCCGTCGCACCAGCGAGATCATCTGCGTGGTCGAGGAGTCCAAGGACATCGTCGCGATCGAGAAGATCCGCGAGTTCAAGGGCCGCTATCACGTGCTCGGCGGGGCGATCGACCCGATCGGTGGCGTCGGCCCGAACGATCTGCGCATCACCCAGCTGATGAGCCGCCTGGGGTCGGGGGAGACCCAGGAGGTCATCCTCGCCCTGGACCCCAACATCGAGGGCGAGGCCACGGCCGCCTACCTCTCTCGGCTGCTCGGACCGCTCGAGCTCACCGTCAGCCGTCTCGCCTCCGGCCTGCCCGTCGGCGGCGACCTCGACTACGCCGACGAGATGACCCTCGGCCGGGCCTTCCTGGGCCGTCGCACCGTGTGAGAGTCGAGCTGGAGCCCCGATGACTTCCCCGTACTCGCAGGCCCTGCCGCCGCTGACCGACCTGCCGGCTCCCCGCGAGCTGCCCCGCGAGGCGACCCACCTGGTGCCCCCGGCAGAGATCATCGCCGACTCGAAGTCCGCGCTGCGTCGCCGCCTGCTGCGGATCTCCTGGGCCCCGGGACTGCTCCTCCTGGGCCTCTGGTACGTGCTGCTGGTCCTGTATGTCGTCGGCGCGTCGCCGACGTTCTGGTTCCTCACCCTCCTGGTCTCCCTCGGGGAGCCGGCGATGCTGCGGGCCACCACCGCCCAGCTCGGCTTGACCGGCGGTGGCCTCTGGGCGGCGTTCTTCCTGCTCCCGCTGTTCGCCACCGTGGTGAGCCTGGCCGTCACCGCACTGGCGCCGAGCGCGATCGCGGGCATGGATCCCCGGCGTCACCTCAGCGAACGCGGATTTCAAGCAGACGTCGCCACGCGGATCACCGCCTTCCTCCTGGGCCCGAGCGTCCTCGCCGTGGCGGCGCTGCCGCTCAGCGTCGCCGTCGGGCTCCCGCAGCCCTGGAGCGGACTGGGCGCGGGTCAGCTGATGGCCTGGACCCTGGCCGTCGGCGCACTCCTGCTGGCCTGGATCCTGGTGCGCCGCACGGTGAGCGCCCCGACGGTGCTGGGCATCGAACCGGCCGCAGCCCTGGAGACCACCGGGCGCCTGGACCGTGACCCCGTGACCCGGCGAGCCGCCGCCGCGCAGGTGCTCGGACAGGACCGTCGGCACCTGCCCCCGAACCCCGGCACCGCCGCCGCCCGGCGCGCCCTGACCCCGCGCGGCGCCCTGACCTCGCTGGCCCTCATCACCCGCGCCTCCCTGACCTGGGTGGCCCCTGCCGCCGCGGGCCTCGGCGTGATCATCTTCGGGATCGCCGACGTGGTCATCACCTTCAACGGTCTCCTGCAGAGCGATCTGGTCCAGGTGCGCTCCGCGCTGCGCTGGCAGATGGTCGCCGTGGGCGTTCCGGTGCTCGCCCTCGTGGCCCTCGCAGTGGCGTTCGCGCCCGGTCTCGCCGTGCTCGCCGCCGCGGGGCAGCGGAGCGCCGTGATCGATCAGCGCACCTATTCGTCGTGGGAGCACCGAAAGCGGGTGAATCCCTGGGAGGCGCTGGTGGTGGCGCTGACCGGCTGGTTCAGCGCCGCGCTGACGCTGCTGGGACTGGTCCTGTTCGCCGTGGTGCTCGCACTGCTCGGGGCCGCCACCGCGCTGGCCTGGGTGTGGATCGTGGTGGGCGGCCTGACGCTGATCCCGCTGCTGGGCGCCGGGGCGTCGGCCGCGATGCGCCGGGGCCTGCGCGATGTGCTCTACGGACCGGCCGGGGACTACATGCGTCGCGAGACCCCGCACTCGCTGGTCGCCCCCGACATCGGTACCCGTGCCCAGCGGGCCGAGGACCCGGCGGTGCGGGCCGAGCAGCGCCGTCGCCTGCAGGCGCAGGGCGGCGACCACGCCCTGGCGATCTTCGACCTCGACGCCTCCGGGGAGCGGCTCTGGGTCGACGACAGCGCCCCGGGGGCGAAGGACACCGCCGTGCGGCAGGCGGACCTCGCCGCCGGGACCCTGCCGGACTTCGGCGGCGAGGGCTCGCCCTTCACCCGCGGGGACGGATCCGGCGACGGGCCGCACGGGGCCGACGGGCAGGACGGTCGCCATGGGATCCCGGACTCGATGACCGGCCTGCGCGAGCGCTGAGCCCGTCGCCCGTCGTCCCCGCAGATCAGGCGATCCGCGTCCCGGCGCCCAGGCGCTTGATCGGCACCGCCAGGCGCAGCACCGACACCGCCAGGGAGATGAGCGCGACGATTCCCCAGGCCGCCATGCCCATCGGCCACATCGGGATGCTCGTCGGCGTCCCGAGGTCCTCCGGATAGTTCTCGTCCTCCGGATCGCAGTTGTTGTAGTCCGACGGGTGCGGAGGGCTCGAGACCTCCCGCATGCCGAACTTGATGATGGTCAGCGCGTCCGGCGTGCGGCCGTCGTCGAACTGGTCCCAGTCCTGGTCCACGTCGATCGTGGGCGCCGTCTCGGCCAGCATGATCAGCGGGTTGGGCCACATCACGGGCTGGGCGAGGTCCATCCGCCACACGGACCGGGTCCTGGTCTCGGCGACGCAGATCCCGGTGTCGGTCGAGGTCTCGTAGTCGAACTCGGTGTGGTAGGTCGTGACCTCGCGCTCGGTGGTGAGGAACGTGGCGGAGATGCCCCACAGGATCGGACCCACGATGGTCACGCCGAACACCAGCACGTAGGCGAGCACCACCGAGCCGAGCTGGCGCTGGGTGATCGCGGACAGGCCCAGGCCGAGCGCGGTCACACAGAACGTCAGGAAGCAGATCATCACCACGACCCGCAGCAGGTAGAGCACGCTGACGTGCCCGAGCAGGGCGAGAGGCAGAGCCGACGGCATCGCCAGGACCATGAAGGCCAGTCCGGTGAGGATCCCCGCCAGCAGCTTGCCCAGCACGATCTCGATCGGGCTGAGCAGGCTCGCCTGCAAGGTGGCGAGGGTGCCGGCGGTGCGGTCCCCGTTGATCGAGCCAGCGGACAACGCCGGCGTGACCAGCAGCATCGCGATCAGCACGAGGACCATCTGCAGGCTGAACATCACCCGCGCGACCGGTGCGACCGTGACCCATTGGGAGGTGTACAGGGCCGGGGCCAGGGCGAGCAGGCCCAGCCCCAGCAGCACCACGGTCCACACGCCGAGCGCGACGTACCAGCGCACGGAACGGATCCGCTGCCGCAGCTCGAGGGCGGTGACCAGCCACAGTCCGCGCGGCCGGAGGGAGAAGGTCCCGTTCCTCATCAGAGCGCTCCTTCACGGTTCGCGGCGTCGGTCGCCAGGTAGGCCGCCTCGAGGCGGCCGGTGGCCGGGCCGAAGGAGACCACGGCGGCGCCCTTCGCGGTGAGGTCGGCCAGGAGCCGGGCGGCGGTGGCCTCATCGGGCAGATCGACCACCGTCTCGGCGTGGCCGCTGGTGGTGTGCGCGGGATCCACGACCCCGTGGTGATGCACCCTGAGCTCACCCAGGGCCCGCGACAGGGAGCTCGCATCGAGCGACTCGACCCGCCAGGGCCTGGGCCTCGCGGCGAGGTCGCGCACGCTGCTGGAGTCGACGACATGACCGCCGTCGAGGAAGACGACGTGATCAGCCATCTCCTCGAGCTCGGTGAGGATGTGGCTGGAGACGAGCACGGTGGAGCCGTTCTCGGCGACCTCCCGCACCACCTTCAGCAGTCGCCGGCGGGAGGCCGGGTCGAGGCCGGAAGCCGGTTCGTCGAGGATCAGGATCTGCGGACCGTGCACGAGGGCCCGGGCGAGGCCCAGGCGCTGCTTCTGGCCGCGGGAGAGCACATGGGCAGGCTGCTGGGCCAGCGGAACCAGGTCCATGAGCTGCAGCAGCTCCTGCACCCGGGTGCGCACCTGGGCGGTGGGCAGGAAGTACGCCCGTCCCATCACCTCGAGCACCTCGGCCACGCGCAGCGAGTCCCAGGCTCCGAACTGATCGGGCATCCAGCCCACCATCGCGCGCACCGCCGGCGAGTCCTGGGACGGATCGATGCCGTGCAGCAGCACGCGTCCCTGGTCCGGGGCGAGCAGCGAGGCGAGCATCAGCATCAGGGTGGACTTGCCCGAGCCGTTGGGGCCCACGAGCGCAGTCACCTTGCCGCGGGGCGCCACGAAGGACAGGTCCCGTACGGCGTGCACCGATCCGAAGGAGCGGCTGACGTGCTCGCAGACGATGCCGGCGCCCTGCTGAGAGGGGTGGACCAGGCCGCCCGGGTGGCTCTGGCCGCCTGGCTGGTGCTGGGCGCCCGGGTGGTGCTGGGCGCCCGGACCCGGGGCCGTGAAGGCACTGTCGGGACCCGGCCTGCTGTTCGGCTCCCCCGAGCCGGACGGCGACGGCTGCGTCGAGTCGTAGTCGTATCTGTCCATCTGCGCTTCCCCCTATGGAACCCGGCGGTTCCCCCGGCCGGGGACGCATTCTGCGTCATGACCACAGCGTGCCACGGGGTGACCTGCACGGAGAACGTTTCAAGGGGCACGTTCCGGACACGAATCGTGGGGACATCGTGAAGGGGGCGGTGACGAGGCGTCGGCCCGAGCGACCAGCCGCCGGGCGGAGCAACCGAGCGCCGGGCAGCGCGCCCCGGCACCCGGCAGAGCAACGGGGTGGGGCCCACCGCTGCCGGCGAGCCCCACCCCGAGGCGTGGTGTCAGTTGGGACTGCTCACTCGGACATCGCCTTGTTGCCCTCGTCCTGCGCCTGCGGGATGCCCTCCTCGGCGGTGAGGCGGCCGATGAAGACCTCCTGGAAGATCGGGATCGCGGCGGTGAGCCCGGCGTTGGCGCGGGCACCGATGTCCGCCTCCGCGGCATTCTTCGCCGCGTCGACGAACACGCTGACGTCGATGCCCTTCTCCTCCCAGAAGGAGAGGAAGGCATCCTGCGCGTCGACGTGCGCGGGGAAGGAGACGCCCTTCTCGGCCAGCGGCAGCTGACCGTCGAGGCTGCCCAGCCAGGTCAGCAGGGCGGTGATGCCCTCCTGCTGCTCGTCGTCGGCCTTCGCGTTGCCCACGGCGACCACGCCGTGCACGAGCGACTTCGCGCCCTCGGGACCGGCGACCGGGGCCGCGAGCGCCCACTCGAAGGAGTCGGCCACGCCCTCGGCGATCGCCGAGAGGTTGTACGGACCGGACTGGAACAGGCCGAGCTTGCCCTGGATGAACAGGTCCTTCGTGAAGTCGCCGTTCTCGTTGGTGTCCGCCGCGCTCGGGGCGATCTCCGCGACGTTGACCAGGTCGGCCATGTACTGGAACGCCTCGATGCCCTCGGGGGAGGCGAAGGTGTACGTGTTCTCGTCCTGCCACTGCGCGCCGTTGGAGGCCAGCATCGGGCCGATGATCGCCTGCCGGTCGGCCTGCGAGTTGAAGCCGAACTGCTCGCGGGCGTCGGCGTCGAAGCCGTCCTCGCCGGGGTGCTTGCCGGCCTTGTCGAGCGTGAGAGCCTTCCCGGCGTCGCGCAGCTCGTCCGTCTCGGCGGTCGGGTCGAAAGCCAGGGCCGACGGGTCCACGCCGGCCTCCTCGACCAGGGCCTTGTTGTAGAACACGGCGATGGAGTCCCAGATCTGCGGCACGCCCCAGAGGCCGCCGTCGCGGGTGTAGAGGTCCACCACGCTCTTCTCCCACTGCGCGGCGCCGTCGGGCACGACCTCGTTGATGTCCAGGAGGTCCTCGGAGTCCTTGTACAGGACGTAGTTCGCGGAGTTCATCCAGTACACGTCGGCCGCATCGCCGCTGGCCACGTCCAGCGGCAGACGGGTCCAGTAGTCGGCCCAGGGCACGAGGTCGATCGTCACGTTCCAGCCGCTGTCCGCGGTGAAGGCCTTGAACGACTCCTCGTACGCGGGCACGGCGTTCTCGTCCCAGAGGCGGAAGGTCAGAGAGCCCTTGCCGCCCCCGCCGTCCGAGCCCCCGGAACCGCCGTCGCCACCGTCATCGCTCGAGGGGGAGCAGGCGGCGGCGGTGCCGAGCAGGCCGGCGGCGGCGAAGGAGGAGAGCAGGGTACGACGCTTCAGCATGGGGGTGTCCTTCCGAGGACCGCGGACGCGGTGCAGGTGATGGCTCCATTGTGCCGCTCCGGTACGGGGACCGGTGGGGATGTCGTCGAATCGAGACGCGGTGCGAGTGCGGCCCCGGCGGGCCCGCCCCGCACGGTCAGCGGCAGGTCCGCGGCGGCAGATCAGCGCATCGTCGTGTCGCCCACGGAGCTGGTGATCTGCTTCTGGAACACGATCATGAGGATCACGAGCGGCAGCATCGCGAGGGTGGTGCCGGCCATCACCAGGGTCCAGTTGTTGTTGTACTGCGATTGCAGCGCGGAGGTCGCCACGGTGATCACCCGCCATTCCGGGCCCGACGTGATCACCATCGGCCACATGAAGTTGTTCCAGTGCGTGACCACGGTGATCAGCACGAGGGTCACGATGATCGGCCGGTTCAGCGGCACCACCAGGTGCCACAGCAGGCGCAGGGTGCCGGCGCCGTTGATGCGCATCGCGTCCATCAGCTCGCTGGGCACGCCGCGGAAGTTCTCCCGCAGCAGGAAGATCGCGTACGGCGAACCGAGCACGAACGGGAGGATCAGCGCCCAGAAGGTGTTGCGCAGGCCCATCTCGCTCATCATCAGGTACAGCGGCACCACCACGACCACCTGCGGCACCATCAGCGTCGCGATGTACACCCAGAACAGCAGGTCACGGCCAGGGAAGCGGAGCTGGGCGAAGGCATAGGCGGCGAGCACCGAGAACACCATCTGCCCCACCAGGATCACGGCGACCATCTGCACGGTCACCGCCACCGGGGTCACGAAGCCGTCCGCCGAGGTGAACAGCTCGATGATGTTGTCGATCACCGGCGGCGCGGGGATCGCGAGCGGCCCTTCCTGGGCGAACTGCGTGCTCGAGGTGAACGCCGTCATCACGGAGAACAGGAACGGCCCCAGGGTGAGCACGGCGGCCACGGCGAGCACCACGTAGGTGCCGGCGTAGCCCGCGAGCGTGCGTGCCTGCATCGAGCCGGTGCTGCGGGGCCGACGGGGCCGATGGGGCCGTGCGGGGGTGGCGGATTCGGTAGGGGTGTCGGGAGTGGTCATCGTCGTCCTCCTCTCAGCTCATGTCGTAGGTGATGCGGCGGGCGAAGTAGCGCTGCTGGATCAGCGTGATGACCACCAGCAGCACGAACAGGATCACCGCGACGGCGCTCGCGCGGCCCAGGCTCGAGGAGGTGAACGCCTCGTGGTAGACCAGCGAGGCGATGACCTCGGTGCGGTGCTGGGGCCCGCCGCCGGTGAGCGCGAAGACCATGTCGAACACCTGGAAGCTCGCCACCACCTGCGTGACGGCGAGGAAGAACGTCGTCGGCCGCAGCAGCGGGATCGTCATGTACCGCATGGTCCGCCAGGGGCCCGCGCCGTCGATCCGCGCCGCCTCGTAGATCGAGCCGGGGATCCGGGACAGACCCGCCTGGAAGAACAGCGAGATGTAGCCGACGTTCTGCCAGATCGCCACGAACGCCACCGCGGGCAGCGCCAGGCTCGGGTCGGTCAGCCATTCGATGCGCACCCCGAGGATCTGGTTCAGCGCCCCGACAGACGGCTGGAAGATCCACTTCCACACCACGCCGAGGGCGAGCGGCGCGCACACCCACGGGATCACCACGATCACCCGCACGATCGCCGAGCCCGGCAGCGCCCGCACCAGCTGCGAGGCGAGTGCGAGGCCGAGAGCGAGGGAGACCGGCACCGAGATCAGCGTGAACAGGGCGGTGACGATCAGGGAGTTCAGCAGCGCCCCGTCCGCCAGCAGGGAGGCGTAGTTGTCCAGGCCGATGAAGTCGCGCGTGCCCAGCAGGTCCCAGCGGAACAGCGAGACCACGAAGGCGAGCAGCACCGGCAGGATCAGGAAGGCGGTCACGCCGATCAGGCTGGGCGCGATCAGCAGCCATCCCAGCAGGGGCCGACGGGCGTTCATCGGCTCTCCCCTCGAGGTGCGGACTGGCGAAGATTCACCAGGTCACGGTATAGCAGGTGAGGGCCGGACGGCAGGTGGGGCACAGGGCAGCGGGTGCGGCACGAGCGGGGTCGCGGCACGGACGACGGGCGGCGGGCGCGGCACGGCCGGCAGGTGGGGCACAGGACGGCGGGCGGGGCAGGGGATGACGGGGACCCCGGCCCGACGCGCACGGGCCGGGAGGAGCACGAGGTGGCTATATCGCCAACTCACCTCACCATCGGCCCGTCCGTGTCGTCGGCCCGTCCGCCCGCGACTCCCGCCCCCCTGGGCCGTCCACCCGCGACGCCAGCCCCGCCTGCGGCGCCCGCCCCGCCTGCGACCGTCCGCGCCGCCCGGTGGTGATCGCCGTCCCGGGGCCCGCTGCTCGATTACGCTCGTCCCATGAGCTCAGCGACGGAATCCGCAGGCGCCGACGCGCCGGTCACCGACCCCCACGCCAGCATCTACGACCACGGCTTCGTGCGCGTGGCCGCGGTGACCCTCCCGGTCGCGCTCGCCGACCCCGCCACCAACGCCGAGCGCCACCTCGAACAGCTGCGCGACCTGCACGACCAGCAGGTGGGCCTCGCCGTGTTCCCGGAGCTGTCGCTGACGGGGTACTCGCTGGACGACCTGGTGATGCAGGAGCCGCTGCTGGACGCCGCCGAGCAGGCCGTCGCCACGCTGGTCGAGGCGAGCCGCGAGCTGCTGCCGATCATCGTGGTCGGCGCCCCGCTGCGCGCCCGCGACCGCTCCCGCATCTTCAACTGCGCCGTGATCATCCACCACGGCGAGATCCTCGGCATCGCCCCGAAGCAGAACCTCCCCACCTATCGCGAGTTCTACGAGCGCCGCTGGTTCGCCCCCGGAGATGACGCCGACGGGGTGTTCGTGCGGATCGCCGGCGAGGACCACGAGCTCACCCCGCACTCGATCATCACTGTCGACGACGTGCCGGGCCTGCGCCTGTTCGTCGAGATCTGCGAGGACATGTGGGTGCCGGTGCCGCCGTCGGCCGAAGCCGCGCTCGCCGGCGCGACCGTGATCGCGAACCTGTCGGGCTCGCCGATCACCGTCGGCCGCGCGGAGGATCGCAAGCTGCTCGCGCGCTCCGCGTCGGCCCGCTGCCAGGCGGCGTACATCTACGCCGCCGCCGGCGAGGGGGAGTCCACCACGGACCTCGCCTGGGACGGGCAGACCTTCGTGTACGAGTGCGGCGACCTGCTGGGGGAGTCCGAGCGCTTCCCGCAGGGGCCGCGCGCCACGATCGTGGACGTGGACCTGGATCGGATCGTCGCGGAGCGCCGCCGCCAGAACACGGTCGACGACAACCGTCGCACCCACGCCGAGTCGCTCGAGAAGTTCTCGACCTGGCACGAGGCCCGGCTGTTCGGGCCGTTCGCCGAGGACTTCGAGGACATCGATGAAGAGGACTTCGACGACGCCGACGACGTGGCCGCGCGTCCGCATCCGACGACGGGGACGCTGCGCCGGCCGCTGCACCGTTTCCCCTTCGTGCCCGACGACCCCGCGCGCCTGGCACAGGACAGCTACGAGGCGTTCTCCATCCAGGTCGCTGGGCTGGTGCGTCGGCTGAGCGCGATCGGCGGCGACAAGCCCGGCGGCACGCGCCCCGTGCTCGGCGTCTCCGGCGGTCTGGACTCCACGCATGCGCTGCTGGTGTGCGCACGGGCGATGGATCAGCTGGGTCGCGACCGCTCAGAGATCCTCGCCTACACGATGCCAGGCTTCGCGACCACGGAGCACACCCGCTCCAACGCCGAGCTGCTCTCGCGGGCGATCGGGGCGAGCTTCGAGACGATCGACATCCGTCCTGCCTCCACCCAGATGCTGAAGGACATGGGGCACCCCGCCGGCAGCGGCGAGGAGGTCTACGACGTGACCTTCGAGAACGTGCAGGCCGGCATGCGCTACGACTACCTGTTCCGCCTCGCGAACCATCACGGCGGCATCGTGGTGGGCACCGGCGACCTCTCCGAGCTGGCGCTGGGCTGGTGCACCTACGGCGTGGGCGACCAGATGTCCCACTACGGCGTGAACGCGGGCGTGCCCAAGACGCTGATCCAGCACCTGATCCGCTGGGTCGTCGCCGAGGGCCTGTTCGACGACGCGACAGGAGACCTGCTGCAGGCCGTGCTCGACACCGAGATCTCCCCGGAGCTGATCCCCACCAAGCCGGGGGAGAAGGCGCAGTCCACCGAGGACTCGATCGGCCCCTACGCGCTGCACGACTTCACGCTCTACCACCAGCTGCGCCGCGGCTACGGCCCCGCGAAGATCGCCTACCTCGCCCACCAGGCCTGGGGTGATCTCGACGCGGGCGAGTGGCCCGCCGGATACACCGAGGGCGACAAGCGCTCCTACACCCGCGGCGAGATCAAGCACTGGCTGACCGTGTTCACCCGTCGCTTCTTCTCCAACCAGTTCAAGCGCTCGGCCATGCCGAACGCCCCGAAGGTGCTGGCCGGCGGCTCGCTGTCTCCGCGCGGGGACTGGCGGATGCCCTCGGACGCCACGAGCAAGGCCTGGATGGCCGAGCTCGAGAACGAGGTGCCCGGAGACTGACGCGCCCAGCGACGTCAGCAACCCATCGACGTCAGCAACCCCATCGACGTCAGCGACCCATCGACGTCAGCAACCCCATCGACGTCAGCGACCCATCGACGTCAGCGACCCATCGACGTCAGCGACCCATCGACGTCAGCAACCCCATCGACGTCAGCGACCTAAGCGACGTCAGCGGGGCAAAGTTGGGGGAATCGACTGGCCATTCCCCCAACTTTGCCCCGCTGGCGCTGAGTTCTGGCGCTGAGTTCTGCCGCTGACGACAGGGTGCGCCGCCCGCTCGCCGCCTACTTCACCGCGCCCATGGACAGGCCGCGCACGAGCTGCTTCTGGGCGATCCAGCCAGCCAGGACCACGGGCAGCGAGGCCAGCACCGAGGCGGCGGCGAGCCGTGCGAGGAACAGGCCCTCCGAGGTCATGGTCGACATGAGGAAGATCGGCACCGTCGCGGCGTTCGCGGCGGTGAGGTTCAGAGCGAAGAAGAACTCGTTCCAGGCGAAGATCACGCAGATCAGCGCGGTGGCGGCGACGCCCGGCGCGACCATCGGCAGCAGCACCGTGCGCATGGTGCGCAGCAGCGAGGCCCCGTCGATCGACGCCGCCTCGAGCACCTCGCCGGGCACCTCGAGGAAGAACGAGCGCATCATCCACACCGCGATCGGGAGGTTCATCGCCGTGTACAGCACGATGAGGGTGAGGATGTTGTCGAGCATCCGGATCTGGCCCGCGATCACGTAGATCGGCATGATCACCGCGACCACCGGCAGCATCTTCGTGGAGATGAAGAAGAACAGGAAGTCCTGCGTGCGCTTCACCGGCCGGATGCTCACCGCGTAGGCGGCGGGCACCGCGAGCACCAGCACGAGCAGCGTCGAGCCGACGGTCGCGATCATCGAGTTCAGCAGGTACGAACCCGCCCCGGAGGAGCCGATGATCGAGGCGTACTGGTCCAGCGTGGGCGTGAAGAAGAAGGTGGGCGGGTTCGAGGCCGCCTGGCTCTCCTGCTTGAAGCTGGTCAGCACCATCCACGCCACCGGGGCGAAGAAGATCAGGCCGGCCGCCCAGGCCAGGATGGTCAGCAGGATTCCGCCGGTCCTGCCCTGGGCTCGGCGCGGGCGGATCGGTGCAGCGGAGCGCGTCCGGTGCGGGGCATCAGCGGTGGCGGTGCTCATGACTCCGTCCCCTTCCGGTCTGTCCTCACGGGTCGTCGACGAAGGATGCTCATGACTGCTCCTTGGAGTTGATGCTGGTGAAGATCAGGCGCAGCGCGAAGGTCGCGATCACGATCGTGGCGATCACGGTGACCACGCCCATCGCGGCGGACTGCCCGATGTCGAAGCCGAGGAACGCGCGCTGGTAGATGTAGAACGGCAGGTTGGCGCTCGCGGTGCCCGGGCCGCCCGCGGTCATGAGGTAGATCTGGTCGAAGGTGTTCACGACGTAGATCGCGCCCAGGAGCACCGACAGCTCGAGGTAGAACCGCAGGTGGGGCAGGGTGATGTGCACGAAGGTCTTGCCCGGGCCGGCGCCGTCCATCGAGGCGGCCTCGAGCACGTCGCCGGTCTGGGACTGCAGGCCCGCCAGGAGCAGCAGCATCATGAACGGCGTCCACTGCCACACCAGCGCGATGATGATCGAGACCATCGGGAACTGACTCGTCCAGTCCACCGGAGAGATCCCGACGGTCCCGATCAGCCAGTTGACCAGCCCGTACGTCGGATCGAACATCGAGATCGACCACAGCATCGCCCCGGCCACCGGCATGATGAGGAACGGCGTGATCAGCAGGGTGCGGATGAAGCCGCGCCCGAAGAACTTCCGATCCAGCAGCAGCGCCAGGCCCAGCCCCAGCAGGAGCGAGACGACCACGCAGCCCAGCGTGAACAGGATCGAGTTCAGTGCCGCGGTGCGGAACGTGGAGTCGACGAAGATGTCGAGGTAGTTGCGCAGTCCCACGAACTTCTCGCCCTCGGGGCGCAGCAGGTTGCGTGAGCGCAGCGAGTACCAGATCGTCAGCAGGAACGGGATCTGGGTGCAGATGACCACGAACAGGAAGGCGGGCATCAGCGGGAGCCGACGCCGCCAGGCCTCGGCCTTCGAGTACTCGCCGTCGTGCGGGGCACGGTCGCGCGGCTTCTGGGCCGACGAGGTGCGCGGTGCGTCCGGTCCGCGGCCGACGGGGGTGTCAGTGGCTGTGCTCATCGGTCCCTCTCCTCCCGCTCTGTTCTGGTGCTCTTGGTGCTCTTGGTGCTCTCGGTTCGTCGTCGCGAGGTCGTCATCGTTCAGCCCTCCCAGCCGTAGGTGCGGGCGACCGATTCGGCGAACCCTTGGGACTGCTTCAGCGCCTCGTCGACGCTCTTCTGCCCGGCGATCGCGGCGGAGAACTGCTGGCCCACGCGCGTGCCGAGGTCCTGGAACTCGGGGATGACCACGTTCTGGAGCCCGTCGTACGGGACCTCCACGGTCATCGAGTTCTCCTGCGTCGAGTTCTCCATCGAGTCGAGCGTGGGCTTCGCGTAGTTCTTCGAGAGCTCCGCGTACTCGGGGATCTCGTAGGTGGACAGGCGGGAGCCGGGCGGGAGCGCCTCCCAGCCCACCTCGTTGCCCACGAGCTGGAAGTAGTCGGGATGGGTCATCCAGGCGATGAACTCCCAGGCCGCGTCCTTCTTCTGACTGGTCTCGGGGATCGCGAGAGCCCACGAGTACAGCCAGCCGGCGTAGGGCGTCTCGAGCGTCGGCCCCAGGGCGTAGCCGGTCTTGCCGACCACGGTGGAGGAATCGGGGTTCTCCACGCCGGAGACCATGGAGGAGGCGTCGAACCACATGGCGGCGTTGCCCTGGCTGAACCGGGTGAGGCACTCGCCGAAGCCGGAGGTGGCGGCGCCGGGCTGCCCGTAGGAGCGCAACGTGTCCACGTACATCGAGACAGCGTCGTGCACCTCGGGTGAGCTCAGCTGCGGGGCCCAGTCCATGTCGAACCAGCAGCCGCCGAAGGTGTTGATGACCGTGCTCATCGGCGCGAGGTTCTCGCCCCAGCCGGCCAGACCGCGCAGCGCGATGCCGCTCATGCCGGCGTCGGGGTCGTGCAGGGTCGAGGCGAAGTCGCGCACGTCGTCCCAGCTGGGGTGCTCCGGCATCGTCAGACCCGCCTCATCGAACAGGTCCTGGCGGTACACGAGGAACGCGCTCTCGCCGTAGAAGGGCACCGAGTACATGGAGCCGTCCACGGTGAGAGCGTCCTTGATGGTGGGCACGAAGTCGTCCGGCGCGTAGCCATCGGTTTTCGCGATGTAGGGCTCGAGGTCGGTGAGCCAGCCGTTGGGCGCCCACAGCGGGGTCTCGTAGTTGGAGATCATCACGACGTCGAACTCGCCGCCGCCGGAGGCGACCGACGCGGTGATCTTCGCGCGCGCCTCGTTCTCGGGCAGGGACACGAACTGCACGTCGATGTCGGGGTGCTTCTGTGTGAAGTCGTCGATGAGGCTGATGGCGTCCTGCATCTGCGGGTTCGAGACGATCGCGACGACGATCGACTCCTTGCCGCCGCCACCGGAGCCGCAGCCGGCCAGGGCTGTGGCACCGAGCCCGGCGGTGAGGCCGGCGCCCAGGACAGTGCGACGGCTGGGGCGTATCGCTGCAGGTGCAGGTGCAGGTGCAGGTGCAGGTGCAAATGCAGGTACGGGTGCGGTTACGGGTGTGGGCGCGGTCGTGGCGGAGCCCGGGGGCCGAGGCGGGCTTCCGAGTCGGGCCTGTCGTGCCGCGCGGGGCGGTCGTGGTCGGAGGTGTCCCATGCGCTGTTCTCCTCTGAACGGCTGAGGCTGGACGGGCCCTGAGATGGGGAGGGGCTCGCGTCGTGGCCGCTGTAGAACGGTGGGTCCGGCGGGTCCTGCGTGACCCTGAACTGCTCAGGGCTGGTCCTGAGCTGTCCCGGGTGTCCGGGGGCTGTCTCAGGAGGGGTCGACAGCGGCCCGCTGGGATGGTGTGCCTCGGCAGCAGTGCCGTGCACTCATATGATCGCTGAATATTGCTCAACTGAGAGTGAGCGTAGTCATATACGCTCAGGTGAGCAACAGTCCGCGAGCAGATGTTCACGACGTGAGATCTTGGAGGAGGGTTCCCATGGCGCACCACGGCACGATGTCGGACGGGGAGCCGCAGGTCGGCACAGAGATCGAGGTGCCCCCGACGGCCCTGCTCAAGGTCCAGCTCGCCACCGGATATTTTGTGGACGGCCAGTCCAAGGTCGAGCTCGCCCGCCGCCATGGGTTGTCCCGGTTCCAGGTGGCCCGACTGCTCGACGAAGCGCGCGACGAGGGCATCGTGCGCATCGAGATCGTCGACCCGACGGCCACCGGACGCACCCACGCGCAGCTCGCGCAGCGCCTCGGGATCTCCTCGGTGACCATTGCCGCGTCCCGCCCGGGCGAGCCGATGCGGGATGCGGTCGCCCGCCAGGTGGCACGCCTGCTGCCGGTCGCCCTGCGTGAGGGCGGCCGTCTCGGAGTCGCGTGGTCGCGCACCCTCATGCATCTGCCGGACCACCTCGGCGCGCTGCCCCCGGCGGACGTCGTCCAGCTCGTCGGCCCGCTCAGCGCGCCCGGCTTCTCCACCGCCCTGTCCTCGGCGCTCGTGCACACCCTCGGCGCCCGGGCCGGCGGTCGGGTCTGGGCCCTGCCCACCCCGCTCATCGTCGACTCCGCCCAGGTCGCTTCGTCACTGCGAGCCATGGAGGAGGTGCGCACCGCACTCGATGCGGCCGACGACCTCGACGTCGCCGTGGTCTCCATCGGTGCCTGGGCCGCCGGCGCCTCGACGCTCTGGGCGCGGCTCGGGGCCGACGAGCAGCGCCGTGCGCACGACGCCGGCGTCGTCGCCGAGGTGTGCGGGATCCTCCTGGACGGCTCGGGGGCGGTGTGGCGCTCCGCGATGGAGGATCGTGTGATCGGTGTGCGGGCCGACCAGCTGCGACGCGCCCGGGTGATCGCTGCGGCCCCCGCCGTCGGCCGCCCCGAAGCGGTCGTCGCCGCAGCTCGCTCCGGTCTCGTCGACGACATCGTGCTCGCCCCCGAGCTCGCCGACCAGGTCGCCGCGCTGCTCGGGTGAGGGGTGGGGCTCCGCTCGCCGCTCGCCGCTCGACGCTGGCAGCCCGCCGCTCGCCGCTCGCCGCCTTCACCTGGGCGTCGTCGTCTCTCTGTGTCCCGATCGTCGGCGCTCAGTCGATTCGATCAGATGAGCGCCAACCCCTGCTCATCTGACGCGGGAGTGTGTATCGTCAGTGCTCCGAGCACTCGCCGACGAAGGATGAGCCATGACCGCGTTGACCTCCGCTTCCCTCTCCGACATCGCTGCGAAGGGCGAGGTCGCCGTCCCGACGTACCCGCTCCAGGAGCGGAAGGTCGGCATCGTCCACTTCGGCGTGGGCGGCTTCCACCGCGCGCACCAGGCCATGTTCCTGGACCGGCTGTTCAACGCCGGCCGTGACCGCGACTGGGCGCTGTGCGGCGTCGGCCTGCTGCCGGGCGATTCCCGCATGCGCGATGCCCTCGCCGCCCAGGACGGCATGTACACGCTGGTCACCAAGGCGCCCGACGAGACCCGCGACCCCCGCATCATCGGCTCGATCGCCAAGTACCTCTTCGCCCCCGACGACCCCGAGGCCGTGCTCGCCCAGATGGTCGACCCGGCGGTGCGCATCGTCTCGCTGACCGTCACCGAGGGCGGCTACAACTACAACCCCTCCACCGGCGAGTTCCAGTACGAGACCGAGGCGGTCGCCGCGGACCTCTCCACCGACTTCGCCGACGGCTCCGGCACCCCGCGCACGATGTTCGGTTACGTCGTGGAGGCGCTGCGCCGCCGCCGCGAGGCCGGCACGGAGCCGTTCACGGTGATGTCCTGCGACAACGTGCGCGGCAACGGCGACCTCGCCAAGCGCATGATCCTCGCCTACGCCCGCCGCCGCGACGAGAACGGCCTGCACGGCGAGGCCACGGTCGGCGACTGGATCGAGAGCCACGTCGCCTTCCCCAACTGCATGGTCGACCGCATTACCCCGGTCACCGCGCCCGAGGACATCGAGATGATCTCGGAGGATTACGGCATCGAGGACGCCTGGCCCGTGGTCAGCGAGGACTTCGTGCAGTGGGTTCTGGAGGACGAGTTCCCCGCCGGCCGTCCCGCCTATGAGGAGGTCGGGGTGCAGATGGTCGAGGACGTCGAGCCCTACGAGCTCATGAAGCTGCGCCTGCTGAACTGCTCCCATCAGGCCATCGCCTACTTCGGCCTGCTCCTGGGGCAGACCTACGCCGACGAGGCCGCCGTGGACGAGCATCTCGCGCCCTTCACGCGCACCCTCTACATGGACCACGAGGGCACCCCCACCGTGCCCGAGGTGCCGGGCATGGATCTGACCGCCTACAAGGACGAGCTCATGGCGCGTTTCGCGAACCAGAGCGTCAAGGACACACTGGCCCGCCTCGCCGCGGAGTCCTCCGACCGCATCCCCACCTGGCTGGTCCCCGTGATCCAGGAGAACCTCGAGGCCGGACGCGACGTCACCGCCTCCGCCGCGATCGTCGCCTCCTGGGCCCGCTACGCCGAGGGCACCGGCGAGAACGGTGAGGAGTGGCCTGTGGTGGATCGTCTCCACGACCGCGTCATGGCCGCCGCCGCGAAGCACGACGAGGACTCGCTGGCCTTCCTCCGCGACGAGGAGCTCTTCGGCGACCTCGTCGATCAGGAGGCCTTCACCGCGCCCTATCTCCACGCCCTCGAGGTGCTCCGGGCCGACGGCGCCCGAGCCCTCCTCGCGGAGCTCGTCGAGAAGGGCTGACCCGCCGCTCGCTCGGGCTGCCCCACCACTGCGAGACAATCACCCTTGCTGGCGTCGACGCACCTCGGTCGCCTGCCGCCCTGTCCAGCCCAATTTTGTGGGGTGGAGACCGATGCTGGCGCACGCATCGGTCGTCCAGGCGGCAAAACCAGGATCCTGGAGAAGTGGACTGGGCCGAATGGGCAGATTCGGCCGACTGGGCCGACTGTGCTGCTGGGCCTCTGCCCCACTGCGCCACTGTCCGAGGTGGTTGAGGTGGTTGAGGTGGTCGCGGTTCAGTCTGACGCCGGCGGGCGGAGGGATCGTCCGAGCAGAGCTCCGCGGCGACCGGCCCAGTTGTCAGGTGACGGGGCGCGGGCACCGGCTCGCAGGAACGTGCGGTGCAGGGCGGCCAACGCCCGCTTGGGATGTTTGATGTCCTCACCTGTGAGGGTTCTCAGTTCCCACCCCACGGAAGCGAGCGAATCCTTCCGTGCCTGATCAGAGCGCCATTGCTTCTTGGTGAGGCGGTGATAGTCGCCGTCGTACTCCACGCCGATCCTGTGCTCCGGGTATGCGAGGTCGAGGTACCGCATCTGCCCGGTGTCGGGATCCACCACTGGGTGGTTGATGGCGGGCTGGGGAAATCCTGCGCGGCCCAGCAGCAGCCGTGTCCGCGTCTCGCCCGGGGAATCCGTGTTCGGTTGCGCATCCCGCAGGGCCTTCCTCAGTGCAGAGGAACCCCAGCGTGAGCCGTAGGTGTCTGCCGCGATCCGGATCGCCTCCAGCGTCACGCCGCGTACCGGGGGATCCCGACGGACCAGGGAGTCGATGGCGATGACGACTTCATCGTGGGGGAGGATGCTTGCGAGCTCTAGCAGTACGACGTAGGGGTGGGACATCTTGAGCCCCAAGTAGGTGAAACCGGGTCGCGGGGACGTGCGATGCAGGACCACATGCTGTCCTGCAGATCTCTGGCGACCATGCTCGAGCCGGGCATGGAGCAGCGGCGGTGTCGTCAGGTGGCGAGCGGCGGCAGGCGGACCCGGCTGGGCCCCCGCTGTGTTGAGCGTGAGGCCGGACTCCGCTCGTGACACCCATGCGGCGGGGAGCTCGTCAGCGTGATCCGCTGCGGAACCTGGTGGGATCGGCACTGTTCCCGGCACGGTGCGTCGTCCGTCGAGAATATAGGACGCGCTGGACAGCAGGCCCATCTCGTTGTCGGTCCACCAGGGGATCGAGATGCCGAACAGAGCGGCGGCCGTGGTGTGGCTGATGATGGCGCCGGGGATCACGCTGGTCTGTAGGACGTCACACATGGTGTTGACGCTCGCCGGTGCCGACGTCGGGGTCGAGAATCCGTGGAAGACCGTGGTGAATGCAGGCCCCGCGAGGCGGTCCGTGGAGACGCCGAGACTCCGCCACTCGGCGCGAGAGAGGAGGGCCCCAGGCGGGAGAGGTGTGGCTCGCATGTCGGCCGACGGTAGTGCCCGGGCATGCGGTGCGCTCGATCCCACGTTCCCATGGGGATGACACTGAGTTGTGGAGGAGGGGTTCTCACTTCTCGCGACGCCCGACCCGACCCGACACGACCCGATCCGCACTCCGGAAGGTGAGGGACACCGTGCCGCCCGGAGCCGGGATTCCGCAACGAGATATCGAGTTTTGCTGGATCTAGGNGGTGGCGAGGTGGCGAGGTGGCGAGGTGGCGAGGTGGCGAGGTGGCGAGGTGGCGAGGTGGCGAGGTGGCGAGGTGGCGAGGTGGCGAGGTGGCGCGCGGGGGGCAGCCTCGCCCCCTCGCGTGGAGGGGATCGCTGCGGCGCGCGCGGGGGAGTGTTGGGTGGGCCACGTCTCGAAAACGCTGTGACCTGGGACTGCGTCTCGACAGATGGGGTCATGAGCGTCTGGGCGGGCGCCCTCGTAGACTGGTCGGCGGTTCCGTGTGCCCGATGCCGTCCGCGTGCTCGATGCCGGGAGTGCTCTTCGCCTCCTGCGCCGTGCCGCCTCCCGTGCTGGGCCGCCGGCTCTGCCGTGCCGCCGGGTCCGCTCGAGGGCGGTCCCGGAGCAGGAACGTCTGATGCTTTACGTCCGATGCCCGCAACCGTGAAGGAAATCGTCCCATGAGCCTGGTCGTCCAGAAGTTCGGAGGATCCTCCGTCGCCGACGCCGACTCGATCAAGCGTGTCGCCCAGAGGATCTCCCTGTACTCCAAGGCGGGCCACAAAGTGGTCGTCGTCGTCTCCGCCATGGGCGATACCACCGATGAGCTCATCGACCTCGCCGAGCAGGTGAGCGACCAGCCGCCCGCCCGCGAGCTCGACATGCTGGTCACAGCAGGCGAGCGCATCTCCATGGCGGTGCTGTCGATGGCGCTGAACGATGCGGGCGTCGATGCGCGTGCCTACACCGGCTCGCAGGCCGGCCTGATCACCGACGAGGTGCACGGCAAGGCCCACATCCTGCGCGTCACGCCCGGCCGCATCCAGGAGGCCCTGGACGAGGGATCGGTCGCGATCGTCGCCGGTTTCCAGGGCGTCTCGCAGACCACGAAGGACATCACCACGCTGGGCCGCGGCGGTTCGGACACCACGGCTGTCGCGCTCGCCGCGGCGCTCGAGGCGGATGTCTGCGAGATCTACTCGGATGTCGACGGCGTGTTCAGCGCGGACCCCCGGGTCGTGCCTGCCGCCCGCCGTGTCCCCTTCATCTCCTGCGAGGAGATGCTCGACCTCGCCGCCAACGGCGCCAAGATCCTCATGGTGCGCAGCGTGGAGTACGCCCGCCGCTACGGGGTGCCGCTGCACGTGCGCTCCTCGTACTCGGGCCGGTTGGGGACGATCGTCTCCGACGACCCCGAGCGCATCATCCCCATCGACCCCGATGTCACCCTCCGTGCCGCGGACGTCGCCCGTCGCGACGCCGCCGACCCGACCAAGGAGCTCCCCATGGACGACCATTCCGATCCCGGCCTCGAAGCCCCCATCATCTCGGGCGTCGCGCATGACCGCAGCGAAGGCAAGATCACCGTCGTCGAGGTGCCGGACGTCCCCGGCCGCGCGGCGCTGCTGTTCGACGTCGTCGCCGGCTCCGGCGCGAACATCGACATGATCGTGCAGAACTCCTCGACGGTGGACGACACCGTCGCGATCTCCCTGACCCTCCCCGAGCAGGACGTCCCGGCGGCGCTGAAGGCCATCGAGGCGTCGCGCGAGGCGATCGGCTACTCCGAGGTGCGCTACGACGACCAGATCGGCAAGGTAAGCATCGTCGGCGCCGGCATGCGCTCGCACCCGGGCGTCTCGGCGACCCTGTTCCGCAGCCTCGGCGAGGCCGGCATCAACATCAACATGATCTCGACCTCGGAGATCCGCATCTCCGTGGTCACCGAGCAGTCGCGGCTCGACGACGCGGTGCGCGTGATCCATACGGCGTTCGGCCTGGACGCCGAGCAGACCGAAGCCGTCGTGTACGGAGGGACCGGACGATGACCACCCAGAACCCCCAGAACCCCCAGGACAGCCAGGCGTTCGACGTCACCGTCACCCCCGGGTACGCGGCCGACGGGCCGGCCATCGGCGTCGTCGGTGCGACCGGCCAGGTGGGCAGGGTGCTGCTGGCCCTGCTCGCGGATCGCGCCGTGCCCCACAGCGCGGTGCGCGCGTTCGCGTCGGCCCGCAGCGCCGGCTCGACCGTGCAGTACGCGGGCCAGGACCTGATCGTCGAGGACGCCACCTCCGCGGACATCACGTCCGAGGGCAGGACGGTCGACATCGCGATCTTCTCCGCCGGCGGCTCGACCTCGACGGCGCTGGCCCCCCGGTTCGCCGAGGCGGGCGCGACCGTCGTGGACAACTCCTCGGCGTGGCGCCGCGACGGCGAGGTGCCGCTGGTGGTCTCCGAGGTGAACCCCGAGGCCATCGCCGATCTGCCGCGCGGGATCATCGCGAACCCGAACTGCACCACGATGGCCGCGATGCCCACCCTGAAGGCTCTGCACGACGAGGCCGGTCTGGCGCGGCTGAAGGTCGCCACCTACCAGGCCGTCTCCGGGTCCGGCGTGGCCGGGGTAGCGGAGCTCGCCGGGCAGATCCGGGCCGGGGCGGACGATGTGGAGAAGCTCGCGCTGGACGGATCCTCCGTCGACCTCGGCGAGCCGGGCGTCTACGCGAAGCCGATCGCCTACAACGTGCTCGCGCTGGCCGGGAACCTGGTCGAGGACGGCTCCGGGGAGACCGACGAGGAGCAGAAGCTCCGCCACGAGTCGCGCAAGATCCTGGGCCTGCCCGAGCTGCCCGTCGCGGGGACCTGCGTGCGCGTGCCGGTGATGAGCGGTCACGCGCTCGCGATCCATGCCGAGTTCGATCGCGAGATCACGGCCGATCGTGCCCGTGAGCTGCTCGAGGCCGCCGAGGGCGTCTCCGTCGTCGACCTGCCCAACCCCCTGGAGGCCGCCGGTCAGGACGGCACGTTCGTGGGCCGGATCCGTCAGGATCAGTCTGTTCCGGGCGGAAAGGGTCTCGTACTGTTCGTCGTAGCGGATAATCTGCGCAAGGGCGCTGCCCTCAATGCCATCCAGATCGCCGAACTGATCGCGAAGGGACAACCTCGATGACGCTTGCCGCGACGAGCGGCCCCCCTGGTGCGGGGACCGGGCCATCGCCGTTGTCCGCTGTCTTCTCCGATCGTGCCGGCGATGAATCGTTCGACGGGAACTCGGTGAACATGAGCGTGGACCCCCTGGCGCAGGCACTGCGCACGCTGGACTCGATCTCGACCGCGGAGCTCGAGGTCGGGACCGATCTGCGGACCATCGTCGGCGCCCCGACCGAGGTCTCGGCGGTGGCGCCGCCGGCCACGACCGGGGATGCCGCCCCTGATCTCGCGATGGTCCTCCAGGATCCCGGAGTCGCCGACGCGCCGTTGTCGACCACCCCGGGTCAGGCCCGACGGGAGGCGATCCTCGACGGTGCCGCCGCGCTCTTCGCCGAGCGCGGCTATCACGGGGCGAGCCTGCGCGACATCTCGCGCCGCGTGGGCATCTCGCATCCGGGGATGCTGCACCACTTCGCCTCGAAGGAGGTGCTGCTGGGCGCGGTCGCGGACCGGCTGGAGGCCCATGCCCAGGGCCTGCTGGACTCCGTGGAGTCGCTCCAGGGATCCCCGAAGGCGCTGCTCGCGGCGCTGGCCGGCCCGTGGAACCCCACGCAGCACTCGATGGCGCTGCTGGCCACGCTGGCCGCGGAGACCGTGAACCCGGATCATCCGGGCCGCTACCGCATCTCGCGGCTGCGTCTGGTGCACGAGCACGTGCTCGAGCAGGTCTTCACCGGGCACGCCGAGCGGGGTCTGCTGGTCGAGGGCGTCGAGCCGGCGTTCATGGCCCGCAGCCTGTTCTCCCTGCTGCTGAGCCTCACGGTGCGTGAGCATTCGGTGCGTGCGCTGCAGCAGGACCGCACGGCCGACCCCATCCGCGACGTACACAACTTCGTGCGTCTCTGCATCGTCGACTGAGGCGGGCGCGAGCGTGGCTGAGGTATCCGGAGGCACGGCGTCCACGAACGATGCCGTCGGGTCCGTCGGGTCCGACGGGATCGCCGGGGCGGACCGGGCCGACGGGGCTCGCCCGTCCGATGGGGCCGATGGGGCTCGCCCGTCCGATGGGGCCGACGGAGCCGACGAAGCTGGCCCGGCCGACGGAACCGACCGGGCCGACGGGGCTCGCGCGTCCGACGAGCAGGGTGCCGGCCCGGCGGGACGACGGGCGCGGCTGCTCGCCCTCGCGGGACTCGCGGTGCTCGGCAGCGAGGGCGATACGGTGGGTCGCGTGCGCGATATCTACCTGCACGATCCGACCGGTGAGCTCGCGGCGGTCTCTGTGGTGCGTCGTCAGCTCAGCTCCCGCCACGTGGTGATCCCGTCGGCGGCGATCGCCGAGCTGCCTGCTGCGGAGCCCGACGAGAGCTCGCAGTCGATCCGTCTGCAGATCTCCGCCGAGACCGCGCGCACCGGTATCCGCCCGCCGCAGACCGCCCATCTCACCCCCGAGCTGCTGCGCGAGGCGCACCAGGTGCTCGGGCTCGAGGAGTCCGCGACCGCATGAGGATCCTGCTGCTGACGCACTACTACGCGCCCGAGTTCGGGGCGCCGCAGCGTCGATGGTCCGCCCTGATCGAGCGCTTCATCGCCGCCGGCCATCGGGTGACCGTGGCGGCGCCGGTGCCGCACTATCCCAGCGGCCGGCCCAACAGCACCCAGCGGCGCACCCATCGCGTGGGCGGGGTCGAGGTGGGCCGCCATGGCGAGACCGTGCTGCGCACCGCCTATCTCCCGCACCTCGCGGACATCGGCACCCGCACCGCCGATCATCTGGTGGCCGCCGCGGATTCGCTGTGGCGCCTGCGTCGGCGGTTCTCCCGCCCCGGGACCCGGCCCGATGTGGTCATCGCGACCGCCCCCGCGATCCCGACGCTCATGGTGGGGCGCGCGCTCAGCTCTCTGTGGGACGTTCCGCTCGTGGTGGAGATGCGCGATGCCTGGCCGGATCTGGTCACGCACGTCGGCCCCGCTGGTGCGCTGCTCGCGGAAGCCGCCCATGCCCCGCAGCCCAACGCCGCCCGAACCAGCCTGCGGTGGGCGATCGCGCTGGCCAAGGGCATGGTGCACCAGCAGGTGACCAGCTGGCAGAGCGGTGCGCAGGCCGTCGTGACCACCACGGATCGCTTCGCCGAGGTGCTCGAGGAGCGCGGCGTCACCGAGATCGACGTGGTGCGCAACGGCACCGATCTGGCGGCGGTCACCCCGCGTCACGATCACCTGCCCGGTGATCATCCGGAGCTGCGCTGCCTGTACCTGGGCAACATGGGGCGCTCGCAGGGTCTGGACACCGTGGTGCGCGCCGCGGCGCAGCTGCATCGCGAAGGGGTGAACCTGCAGGTACGCCTCGTGGGCCACGGGGTCGAGGCGTCGACCCTGGCGGCCCTGGCCGAGGAGCTCGACGCCCCGGTGGAGGTGCTGCCGCGCATCCCGCACCGCGAGGTCGGCGCGCAGTACCACTGGGCGGACACGGTCGTGGTGTCGCTGCGGGACTGGGCGCCGTTCCAGTGGACCGTGCCCTCGAAGCTGTACGAGATGCTCGCGACCGGGCGGCACATCACGGCGATGCTGGACGGCGAGGCGGCCGACGTGGTGCGGGCGGCCGGCGCCGGCCACGTGCTGCCCCCGCAGGACGTCGACGCGCTCGCGGACCTGTGGCGGGAGCTCGCCGCAGACCGTTCGCAGGCCGGCGTGCGGGCCAGCGGCCGGGCCTGGGTCTCCGATCATGCCGACGACGACGTCCTCGCGCGGAGGTACCTGGACATCCTCGCCCGCGTGATCCGTCGGACCGCCTGACTCCGTCTGGCCGTCTGACTCTGTCTGGCCGCCTGACTCCATTGGGCCGCGTGATCCCGTCGGGTCGTCTGACTCCTGGAGCTCTTGGAGACCCCGGAGTCGTCTGACGCCATCGACGCCTATCGACGCTTCTGACGCTTCTGATCCGACGACTGTGGACCGACCTGCCTGAGCATGCACCGTCGCGGGACTCATGACGCGACCGCGCGTTGCGCGTCCCCGCCATCGCGGAGCGCGGAATATACTCCACGGCCCGAGGACAACCACGGGAAGGACACCAGTGAGCGCTGACGCCAGAGCAGCGGCCGGAGCGCCCGCCGCGAAGAAATCCGGGTTCCGCCCCGACGTCCAGGGACTGCGGGCGATCGCCGTGCTGTTCGTGGTGCTCTATCACGCCGGGGTTCCCCTGATCACCGGTGGTTTCGTCGGCGTCGACGTCTTCTTCGTGATCTCCGGGTTCCTCATCAGCACCCACCTGCTGGAGTCGCTGGAGTCCCACGGGCGGATCCGTTTCGGGAGCTTCTACGCCAAGCGCGCCCGACGCATCCTGCCCGCGTCCTTGCTGGTGGCGCTGCTGACGGTGGTCGCGGCGTGGATCTGGATCCCTCCGCTGCTGATGAACGAGGTGGCCAAGGGCGCGGTGTCCGTCGCGCTGTACGTGCCGAACATGCTGTTCGCGGTGCAGGGCACCAACTACCTGGCCGAGACCAGCCCGTCGGTCTTCCAGCACTACTGGTCCCTGGGCGTCGAGGAGCAGTTCTATCTGTTCTGGCCCGCGATC
Organism: Brachybacterium tyrofermentans; assembly: GCF_039526165.1. Lineage (NCBI taxonomy): Bacteria > Bacillati > Actinomycetota > Actinomycetes > Micrococcales > Dermabacteraceae > Brachybacterium > Brachybacterium tyrofermentans. Next base: position 29,538 of record NZ_BAAAIR010000004.1, on the reverse strand, counting down.
CTCGCGCTCGGCTTCTGGCTGTGCCGGCGCAGCGAGCGGCGGCTGCTGATCGTCGTCTCGGTCCTCACGGCGATCTCGTTCGTGCTGTGCGTGGTGGGCATGGCCATCTCCCAGCCGTGGACCTTCTTCGCCCTGCCCACCAGGGCGTGGGAGCTGGGCGCCGGCGCCCTGGTCGCGTTCCTGCTGCGCTCCGGAGCGCCGTGGCTGCGTTCGGTGCGCACCGGGCTGCTGTCCTGGCTGGGCCTGGCGCTGCTGGTGGCGGTGGGACTGCTGTACACCGCCGCGACCCCGTTCCCCGGATACACCGCGGCGCTGCCCGTGATCGCGACGGCGCTGCTGATCGTGGGCGGCGCGGCACCTGGCGGCGCGAACGCGAACCGTCTGCTGGGCGTGCGCCCGATGCAGTTCGTCGGCGCGATCTCCTACTCGCTGTACCTCGTGCACTGGCCGCTGCAGGTGATCCCGCAGGTCGTCGCCGGGGAGGAGTCTCCGCTCCCGCTGTGGGTCAAGCTGCTGCTGGGCGCGGCGGCGTTCCCGCTGGCCTGGCTGCTGTTCCGCGTCGTGGAGCGCCCCGTGATCGCCTGGGCTCCGCTGCGGCAGCGTTCGCAGCTGTGGACCGGCGCCGTGGCGCTCGCGGCGTCCGCCGCACTGATCGCCACGGGTGGCAGCAGCTATCTCCTGACCCAGGAGGAGGAGGCGGCGACCGATGTCGCGGCGGCCGCGGAGGCACCGCGCCCGAACCCCGAGGGCACCGATTTCGTGCCCGAGAACCTCACGCCCTCCCTCGAGGAGGCAGAGGACGACAATCCCACGATCTACGCCGACGGCTGCCACCGCCAGGAGCCCGACACCGACCCCAGCGGCTGCCGGGTGGGGGACGACGAGGACGCTCCGCTGGTGTTCCTGTTCGGGGACTCCCACGCGGCCAGCTGGTACCCGGCCCTCGCGGAGCTCGCCGAGCAGGGAAAGATCCGGCTGGACACGAACACCAAGAGCTCGTGCACCTCGGCGGACCTCCGGCAGCTGGAGAGTGGCGTCGAGTACACCGAGTGCGATGAGTGGCGCGCCGGAGTCATCGACCGGATCAACGCCGAGCAGCCCGATCTGGTGCTGCTGACGAACTACCCCGGCGCCCCGCCCGAGCTGGTGGGTGGCAATGACGACTTCCCGGCGAAATGGCAGGCCGGGCTGGAATCCACGATCGGGAAGATCGACGGGCCAGCCGTCGACGTCCCCAACCAGGGCAGCACCTCCGCGGTGTGCCTCTCGGCGCATCTGGAGGACGCCCAGGAGTGCGCGATCCCGGTCGGCGAGGCGTTCGACGCCCCTCTGGTGACGGCCAGCGAGGCCGCCGCCACGGACAGCGGTGCGACGTTCCTGGATCTCGGGCGGTACTTCTGCAACGAGGAGAACTGCCCCGCGATCATCGGGAACACCCTGGTGTACCGCGACGGCCACCACCTCACGGCGCACTTCAGCCGCCAGATGGCCGAGCCGCTGTGGAAGGAGCTCGAGCCGACGATCGGCTGAGCCGGGCCGACGCCGACGGGCGGCCGGGCCGGGTCGCCGACAGGCGGCCGGCTCGCTACAGCACCGTCTCCGCGCCCATCACCACGGTGCGCGTGGGCGGCAGGTGCAGCACGTGCGTGCGGTTGGCCGAGGCCCGTTCGAGCTGACGGAAGATCGCCTTCTGCCAGCGTGGCATGGAGTGGTCCTGGCCCGGTTCGATGCGGAACACGGACAGGAAGTACACGGCGTTCTCCGGGTCCAGCAGCAGCTCCGGGACGTGCTTCGTGCAGTCCGGGGCGCAGTGGTCGTGGAGGTGGCCGCGCAGCTCGATGGCGGCGCGCAGCGCGGCGGGGACATCCTGCGAGTCGTGGAAGCCCACCTGGTAGGTGACCCGCACGATCCCGTCGGAGCTGTCGCCGAGCACGTCGACCAGCACCCAGTCGTCGTGGTGCACACGCGGCACCCAGAGGTGCTTCATGGTCACGATCACCACGTGCTCGTGGAGCACATGGTTCATCTCCACGCCGGTGCGCAGGGCCAGCGGCACCGTCGTCGGATCCCCGTGGGGGTACACGGCGAGCCCGTGGACCCGCGGCACCGCCCGGGCAGGCCCGACCACGAAGTCCTCGATCGGTCCCTCCATCTCGCGTCGCCTCCCGAACAGGATCCGTGAGCCCCGCTTCCACACCAGCATGATCGTGGTGAGCACGGCGGCGACCACCAGCGGCAGCCAGCCGCCGTCGGGGATCTTCACGACGTTGGCGGCGAGCAGCACGAGCTCCAGACCGCCCACGACCACGGCCATGGTGATCACGCGCCACAGGGGCCACTTCCGGATCCGTCGGGCGTAGAGCAGGAACAGGGCGAGCACCAGGATGATCGTCCCGGTCACCGCGAGGCCGTAGGCCGCGGCGAGCGCCTCGGAGCGTCGGAAGACGACCACCAGCACCACCACGCCCACGAACAGCAGCGCGTTGATCGAGGCGACGTAGATCTGCCCGCCGTGCTCGGCCGAGGTCTGCGTGACCTTCAGCCGCGGCAGCAGGGACAGGCGCGTGGCCTGGCGGGACACGGAGAACGCCCCGGAGATCACGGCCTGGGAGGCGATCACGGTGGCCATCGCGGCGAGCACCACCAGGGGGATGCGCAGGGCGTCGGGCACGAGGGAGAAGAAGGGGTTCGCGACGGCGGCGGGGTCGGCGAGGATCAGCGCGCCCTGGCCGAAGTAGTTCAGCAGCAGGGCGGGCAGCACGAGGCAGATCCAGGCCAGCGCGATGGGCCGTCGGCCGAAGTGCCCCATGTCCGCGTACAGCGCCTCGGCGCCGGTGATCGTCAGCACCACGGCGCCCATCGCGATGAACGCGACCACGGGCCGGTCGATCATGAACGCGATGGCGTAGTGCGGGGACAGCGCCCGCAGGATCGACGGGCTCGCGAGCACATGCGGCAGACCCATCGCCGCGAGCGTCAGGAACCAGATGACCATCACGATCCCGAAGGAGCGGCCGATGCGAGCGGTGCCCCAGCGCTGCACCGCGAACAGCGCCGTGAGCACGATCAGCGCGCCGGGCAGGATCACCGTGTTCGGGACCGAGCTGGCCACCTCGATGCCCTCGAAGGCGGAGAGCACGGAGATCGCAGGGGTGATCAGCGAGTCCCCGAAGAACAGGGCGGCCCCGACCACGCCGAGCACGAGCGCGACCGCCGCTTCCCGGGAGCCGATGAGCGAGCCGCCGGTGCCGAGCTTGCGCAGCACGAGCGCGGTGAGGGCGAGGATGCCGCCCTCACCCTGGTTGTCGGCGCGCAGGATCAGCCCGATGTAGGTGACGCTGACGATGATCAGCAGGCACCAGGTGACCATGGAGATCACGCCCAGCACGTCGGACTCGGAGGGGGCGACGGCGTTGTGGTGGGTGCTGAAGACCGTCTGCAGCGCATACAGCGGGCTGGTGCCGATGTCTCCGAACACGACGCCGAGCGCACCGGTCATCAGGATCGCCAGCGGTTCCCGGGTGCGGGGCATGCCGCGCTGGTCGAGGTGGTGATGGGGGTGCTGGTGCGGATGGGGCGCGTGCGCGGGGTGCGGTCCCGGGGCGTGACGTGCGGCCGACGCGCGCTGCGCGCGGTGCGGGTGCTCCGGGTCGGTGTCGGTCGACGGAGGGACCGGTGACTCGTGGTCGTCGGTCTGGGGGAATTGCTCGTGATCAGGGTCAGATGGCTCGTCGGAGCGGGGCGAGCGCGAGGAGTTCTCGGGCACGACGCTGATCCTGCCACTGCCCGGGCCGTTTGCACCCGACCGGACCGCAGCAGTTCTGTTCCCTGCGCCTCACCAGGGGCGGCGCAGGCCTGCGCGCCGCGAGATTATCAGTCGGCCTCGCGGGGGAGCCACACGCGCATCGGGCCCACGCTGCGGTTGCCCCAGGCGTAGTACGGGATCGCGGTCCAGGTGGTGGGCGTGCGGGTGACCTCCGCATCGGCGCTGCCGTGGACCGGGTAGGGCCAGGCGGCGGCCGCGGCGGAGACGGCGACAGCGCTGCCGCGGACGGCGAGCGGCACGGCGCCGTCCAGCGCGGGGAGCGGATCACCGGCCGACGGGGCCTGGTGCGGATCCACGGCGGCGTCGTCGACGCTCGCCGCGCCGTCCTGGTCCTCGTTCTCGAGCGCGTAGACCAGCGGGCCGCGCTCGAGGGCGACGGCGCCGCGGGAGGCATCGAGGCGGTGATGGGCGCCGACGAAGCGCGGGGAGAGGTCCAGCTCCAGCTCGATCACGTCGCCGGCGGTGAGGACCGCGCGGACCGCGGCGGGGGAGCCATCGGCCGGCACCGTGATCGGCTGCTCGGGCGCCGCGGCCGCCATCCCGCGGAAGGTGACCTCTGCGGTACCGCGCGACCAGGCCGGGATGCGCAGCGACACCGTGCGTTCCGTGGCCGGGGCCTGGAGCACCTCGACGTGGACGCGGCCGTCGACGGGATAGTCGGTGGTGACGCGGATGCTCAGGGCGTCCGTCCCCTCTCCGGCGCTCCAGGTGCCGGAGGCGTACTGGTGGAGCTGCAGGCCGTCGGCGGTCGCGGTGGCGGCGAGATGGTCGAGGCTCGCGAAGGTGCGCATGATGTTGGGCGGGCAGCAGGCGCAGTCGAACCAGCCGCGTCGGCCGTGGGCGATCGAGCGGCCCTCGTCGGCCGTGGCGCCCTCGCGCAGCTGCAGGGAGTTGACGTAGAAGTACTCGGTGCCGGCGAGGGAGACGCCGGGGAGGAAGGCGTTGAACAGCAGGCGCTCGATGACGTCGGCGTAGTGGCTCTTCCCGGTGGCCAGGAGCAGGCGCCAGGCCCACTGGATCGCACCGATCGCCGCGCAGGTCTCCGCATAGCCGCGGTCGGTGGTCATCTCGAAGGGGTCCCCGAAGGCCTCCCAGTCCCAGCGGGCGCCCATCCCGCCGGTGACGTACGTCTTGGAGGCCAGCAGGTCGGCGAAGACGGATTCCGTGGTGGCGAGCAGGGCGGCGTCGTCGTCCTCGACGGCCTGGTCGGTGGCGCCCGCGAAGAGGTAGAGCGCGCGCACGGCGTGGCCCTCCACGGTGCGGGCCTCGCGCACCGGGACCGCGGCGGAGAAGTAGCCCGGCCCGGGGTTCACGCCGTCGAAGCGCTCCTCGCCGCCGCGCATGTCCAGGAAGAAGCGGGCGAGGTCCTTGATCTCCTCGCGGCCGGTGAGGCGGAACAGCTCCACCAGCGCCATCTCGATCACGGGGTGGCCGCCCGTGGAGTGGCGCAGCTCGGGGCCGAACACGGTGCGCAGGTGCTCCACGATCCGCAGCGCGACCTCGAGCAGCTCCTGCTCACCGGCGCTCCGGGAGAGGGCGACGGCGGCCTGGATCAGGTGGCCGTAGCAGTACAGCTCGTGGTTCCAGGCCATGTGCGAGTAGTGCTCGTCGGGGGAGTGGCGCAGGGTGTGGACGGAGTTGAGGTAGCCGTCCTCCTGCTGCGCGCCGGCGATCATCGAGGTGACCTCCCGGGCCATGCCGCGCAGCTCGGAATCGTCCTCGCGGCCCAGTTCGAAGGCGACCGCCTCGAGCCACTTGTAGACGTCGGAGTCCTGGAAGATCATCCCCGAGGCCTCACCCTGCTCCGTGCCGCCGACGATGCGGAAATTGCGGAACGTGCCCGAGGCCTCGAGCTGCTCGTAGCCGGAGCGCAGGCCGGCGGTGCGGTTGCGCTGCTGACGGGTATGCCAGAAGCCGCCGGTGATCCGGGCGGCGCCGGGCTGCAGGGGACGCAGCGTGACGGCGGCCTGAGCAGTGGGGACCGCCGGCGCGGCGAGCGTGTTCGGGGACGTCGTCATCAAGGACCTCGCAGGTGAGCTTCGTTGCGGAAAGTGCGGAAACCGAGTTTCTGTGTCGATAATGGCATGCTCCCTCCAGCGGGACAACCCCCGTCCCGGAACGCACGTCACCGCACGCCATGCTCGCCACCGCACGCCACGCAGGACTCCAGGAGGCCCCGTGAAGACCACGCCGATGCGACCGTCGATGCCCGCCCCGCGCATCGCCGACGTCGCCGAGCTCGCCGGGGTCTCGATGAGCACGGCGTCCAAAGCGCTCAACGACACCGGCCAGCTGCGCGAGGACACCCGGGCACGGGTCAAGGACGCCGCGGCGCAGCTCGGCTTCGTGGTCGGGGCCTCCGGCCGCGGGGGCGCCGACACGCGCACGTACACCGTCGGTCTGCTGACCACGGACAGCTTCGGCCGCTTCACGATCCCGCTGCTGATGGGGGTCGAGGACGCGCTCGCCGCGGGGAAGATGGCGATCATCCTGTGCGACACCCGCGACGACGTGCTGCGCGAGCAGCACTATCTCCAGTCCCTGCAGGAGAGGCGCGTGGACGGTCTGATCATCACCGGACGCACCACCGATCCGCGGCCCTCCATCGGCCTGCCGATCCCGACCGTCTACGCCTTCTCCCCCTCGGAGGACCCCGACGACTACGCGGTGGTGGCCGACGAGGGCGCCGGGGCGACGATGGCCGCCGAGCACCTTGTGGCCATGGGTTCGCGGCGCATCGCGCACGTCACCGGACCGCAGCGGCACCATTCGGCCGACGCCCGGGCGCTCGCCGTGCACGAGACGCTGGGGGACGCCCTGGTCGCACCCACCCTCTTCGGGCACTGGTCCGAGGAGTGGGGCCGCGCCGCCGTCGACATGCTGCTGGCCTCCCACCCGGATCTCGACGGACTCGTCTGCGGCTCCGATCAGATCGCGCGCGGGGCGACGGATCGGTTGCGGGAGAAGGGGGTCGACGTCCCCGGGCAGGTGCGGGTCACCGGCTTCGACAACTGGGAGGTCATGGCGCTCGCCTCGCGCCCGCCGCTGACCACCGTGGACATGGGGCTCACCGAGCTGGGCCGCCTCGCCGGTCGCACCCTGCTCGACCTGGTCGAGGGGAAGCCCGACGTGCCGCACCAGCAGGTGCTCACGCCCCGCCTCGAGGTCCGCGCCTCCAGCCTCTGACCTCGGGTTTCTGGACGGGTCCCTGGCAAGCCTCCCTCTGATCGCCCAGTTTTGCGCCCCGGACGACCGATGCGCGGGGCAACATCGGTCGTGGCGCCACATAACTCGGTGCTCGGTGCTCGGTGCTCGGTGCCGGGTGCCGGGTGCCGGGTGCCCGGCACGTGGTGCCCACGTCGCTGCGAGCCCGGGCCGGCGCGGGTCAGGCCTCGCGGGCGGCGCGGTAGGCGGGCAGCACGACCGCGTCGCGCAGCGCCCGACGGTGCGGCTCGGGGGCGAAGCCGGCCTCGAGCCCGGTGAGCGCGACCTGCTCGAGGTCCTCGAGGGTCCAGTCGAAGGTATCGGTCACGAGCGTCACCTCCCGGGAGGTGGAGGTGCGGCTCATGAGGCGGTTGTCGCTGCTCAGCGCGAGGGCGAAGCCGAGGTCGTGCAGCGGCCCGACGGCGTGACGGGCGACGTCCGTGGTGTCGCTGGTCTGCAGGTTCGAGCTGGGGCACACCTCGAGGCAGATCTGCTCGCGGTGCACGCGCGTCGCGACGGGGCCGAGCTCCTGGTCACGGATGTCCTCGATCAGGCGCACACCGTGGCCGATCCGCTGCGCGCCGCAGTCCAGGGCGTCCGCGATGGAGGAGGGGCCATCGGCCTCTCCGGCGTGGATCGTCACGTGGATGCCGTGAGCGTGGGCGAGGTCGAACTGGGCACGGAACCGGGAGGCGGGGAACCCCTCCTCGGGGCCGGCCAGGTCGATGCCCACCACGCCGCTGGACCGCCGATCCATGGCGATCTCGACCAGGTCATCGGTGGGCTCGAGGTGACGCAGATAGCACAGCAGCTGACCGGCCACGATCCGTGAACCGGCACTCGCCGCTGCGGCGACGCCCTCGTCCAGCCCGTCCTGCACCGCCTGCACGGCCTCGTCGAGGGCGAGCCCGCCGGCGGTGTGCTGATGCGGTGCCCAGCGGGTCTCGGCGTAGACGACGCCGTCGGCGGCCATGTCCTCCACGAACTCGCGGGCGATGCGTCGCAGGGCAGGGGCCGTCTGCATCAGCGCGACGGTGCGGTCGAAGGTGGAGAGGTAGACGGGCAGGGATCCGGAGTCGGCGGCGTCGTGGAACCAGTCGGCCACATCCTGCGCGGTGGGGACCTCGGCGCCGCCCGGCACGTCGACGCTGCCGTCCGCCTCGCGGGCAGGAGCGATCGGCGGCGGGGCGATGCCCAGCTCGGCGCACAGCTCGAGCACGGTCGCCGGGCGCAGTCCGCCGTCGAGATGGTCGTGCAGCACGACCTTGGGCAGGGATCGCACAAGAGCGGGGGAGAGGCGCATCCATGCAGGATACGCCGCAGAACTGGGCGTGAATCGCCTGCTCGGGCCGGTGTCGTCGAGTCCGGGAGTCGGACCGCGGGCGGTCGAGGCGCGGGGCCACCGAGCTTCCCGAAACCATTCACGGGACTTTCCTCGTTCGTCATGCGCGCGAAACCCCCCTGTGGTCGGATCGGACGTGGACACGCTCGACACGGAGAGCTCGAGCCACCTCCCCGAATCCCTTCTCCCACACCCCCACGCCCAGGAGACCCCATGCCGGCATCCGCCGCGCCCGCCACTGCCACCGCACCCGCCCCCGTCAGCCGCCGTCGGCTGCTCCAGGCCAGCGGTGCCTCCGCCGCCGTGATCGCCCTGGGCATCACGGCCCCGAACGCGAGCGCCGAGGAGGGACCGCAGCCCGAGGGACTGTTCTCCCTCGGCGTGGCCAGCGGTGCACCCCGGCCCGACGGCGCGGTGCTGTGGGCCCGGCTGGCCCCGGAACCGCTCGCCGAGGACGGCCACGGCGGGATGGAGCTGCGGGACGTCACCGTGCGCTGGCACGTCGCGAAGGATCCTGAGTTCCGGCAGATCGCGGCCCGCGGGCAGGCGCTCGCCCAGCCCGAGCTCGCGCACGCCATCCACCCCAAGGTCGAGGGTCTCGATCCCGCGACCGACTACTACTACCGGTTCTCGGTGGGGCGCACGAACAGCCCCGTCGGCCGCTTCCGGACCCTGCCCGCGCAGGGCGCGGAGGTGGAGTCCTTCAGCGTCGGCGTGGTCTCCTGCCAGGCCTGGTACCACGGCCATTTCACCGCGCACAAGCATCTGGCCGCTGAGGAGGAGCTGGACCTGGTGGTGTTCGTGGGTGACTACATCTACGAGTACGGCATCACGGAGGCGAACCTCTGGCGCCAGGGCGCCGAGGTGGGCCCCGCGCATCAGGTCGAGACGGAGACCCTCGAGCAGTACCGGCTGCGCTACGCCCTGTTCAAGCTGGATCCGCACCTGCAGGCGGTCCACGCCCGGGTCCCGGCGGTCGCCGTGTGGGACGACCACGAGGTGCAGAACGACTATGTGGGCGGCGGCTCCAGCACCGGCATCCCGGAGGATCAGTTCGCCTATCGCATCGCCGTCGCGTACCGCGCCTTCTACGAGAACATGCCGCTGGACATCGAGGCGCTGCCGGAGGGTCCGGATTCCGACATCACCACCGGATTCGACGTGGGCTCCCTGGCGCGGTTCTCGCTGCTGGACACCCGCCAGTTCCGGGACCCGGCGCCGATGGACGCCGAGGACCAGCAGGATCCGGACCGCACCATGCTCGGCGCGGAGCAGGAGGCCTGGGTGACCGAGCGCCTCGAGCAGTCCCCGGCGCTGTGGAACGTGATGGCCAACGGCGTGGTGGTCGCCGCGATCACCGAGGACCGCACCGATATGTGGGACGGCTATCCGGCGGCCCGGCAGCGTCTGCTGGACGCGATGGTCGCCAGCAGCAACCCCGTGGTGCTCACCGGTGACATCCACAAGCACGTCGCCGCGGAGCTGCTGGCCGACTTCACGGATCCGGGCAGCGGCACCATCGGGGTGGAGCTGATCTGCACCTCGGTGGGCTCCGACGGCGACGGCGCGAAGACCGACAACTACACCGACGACTGGACGCAGCACGAGTACGTCAAGCACTACGACGGCCGACGCGGCTACATCCACCTGCGCTTCACGCCCCAGGAGCTGGTCTCCAGCTTCTACATCGTGGAGTGGATCGAGGCCGACGACACCGCCCCGAAGCAGCTCTCGGCGCGCTTCACCACGCCCGCCGGCGACCCCCGCCTGATCCAGGCCTGACCCGGCCCCACCGGCCAGAGAAGAGCAGCCATGAGCCCGCGCCCCGACACCGTCACCGACCTGCACGCCGAACCCGCCCTGGCCAGGACGATCCTGTCCTGGGAGCCCCAGGGATTCGACCCCCTGATCGACCACTTCCGGATCTACGCGGTCCGCGGCGAGAGCGCCCCGGAGGAGCCGCAGGAGAGCGACCTGATCGCCAAGACCGTTTACCCGAACGTCGCGCACACGAACCTCGACCCGGCCGGGGAGACCTGGACCTACACCGTGCTCGCGGTCTCCGACGCGGGCCGGCGCGGCCGTCCCAGCGCGCCGGTGACCGCGAGCTCCCAGCCCTCGGTCACCGCGACCGGGCGGGAGATCGCGACGATCGGCGCCTTCGACGGCCGCACGCTCGAGCATCACCTGGCGCCGACCTCGTACTCGCAGATCCCCGAGGAGTTCCCCGACGCGGTCATCGAGTACGAGCAGGGGGCCGACGAGCCCGGCACCGCCTGGCCGTACCTGCTGCCGGGCCCGGGCGACGCCTGGGCGGGGAAGACGGCCTACCGCGCCCGCTGGACGTTCACGCTCGAGGAGGCGCCCCAGGCGGAGTACGACCTCGCCGTGTGGCTCGTGGACACCACCCGCCTGGGCGGGATCCTGCGGGTCAGCGCCAACCACGAGCACGTCACCGATATCGAGCTGCCCGTGGGCAGCACCCGTGGCTCCCGCGAGGGGGACGCGACCGTGCCGGGCTCGACGCTGCGGCGCTCCTTCCACGAGCCGGCCCTGCCCGCCGCGCTGCTGCAGGCCGGGGTGAACGTGCTCGAGTTCGAGCTGGCCGAGGGCGGCTGGGCTGCTTGGGACGCCGTGGGGGTGTTCGCGCGGGAGTAGCGGGAGCAGCGGGAATGTCAGGAGCAGCGGGAGCAGCAGCATCCCCGGATCGCGGGATCGGGCGCTGCCCGTCGCCTCCCTCGAAGCACCTCGAGATCCCCGCGTGAAGAAAAGGGTGCAAAACGGACAAAGCATGACATACTCCATAGTATGCGAGGCATCATCCTGGCGGGCGGTACAGGCTCGCGACTGCACCCCTTGACCATCGGCGTCTCCAAACAGCTCATGCCTGTCTACGACAAGCCGATGATCTACTACCCGCTGAGCACCCTCATGCTCGCGGGCATCCGCGACATCCTGATCATCACCATCGCCGACGACCAGCCCGCGTTCCAGCGGGTCCTCGGCGATGGCAGCCGCTTCGGGGTGTCGCTGAGCTATGTCGTCCAGCCCGAGCCCGACGGCCTGGCCCGTGCCTTCGTGCTGGGCGAGGAGTTCCTGGCCGGTGAACCGGCCGCCCTCGTGCTCGGCGACAACCTCTTCTACGGCCAGGGCATGGGCGAGCAGCTGCGCCGCTTCCATGATCTCGAGGGCGCGGCCGTGTTCGGCTACTGGGTCAACGACCCCAGCGCCTACGGAGTGGTCGAGATGGATGATGCCGGCAACGCGATCTCCCTCGAGGAGAAGCCGATCCGTCCCCGCTCGAACTATGCGGTGCCCGGCCTGTACTTCTACGACGCCACCGTCGTGGAGCGGGCGAAGATGCTGCAGCCCTCGGCGCGCGGCGAGCTCGAGATCACCGATCTGAACCGCTCCTACCTCGACGACAGCATGCTGCAGGTCGAGGTGCTCACCCGCGGCACCGCCTGGCTGGACACCGGCACCTTCGACGACCTCGCCGCCGCCGGAGACTTCATCCGCACCGTCCAGCAGCGCCAGGGCCTGTCCATCGGCGCGCCCGAGGAGGTCGCCTGGCGGATGGGCTACCTCAACGACGAGGAGCTGCGTGAGCGCGCCGAACCGCTCGTGAAGTCCGGCTACGGCCGCTACCTGCTGGACGTCCTGAGCCGTGAACGGGCAGATCGGCCCGTCTGACCATCCGGCCCATCCACCCTTCGGCCGACGCCACCCCGCCGGGCTCGTCGGCCGAACCACCCACCGCGGAGGAACTCTCGATGTCGCGTCATCTGCTCGTCACCGGAGGGGCCGGCTTCATCGGCTCCGATTTCGTCCATTACGTCATGGCGCACACCGAGGACACGGTCACGGTGCTGGACAAGCTCACCTATGCCGGCAGCCGGGACTCGCTGGCCGGGGTGCCGAGCGACCGGGTGCGCCTGGTGGTCGGGGACATCGCCGACGCCGCGACGGTGGAGCCGCTGGTCGCGGAGGCCGATGCGGTGGTGCATTACGCGGCGGAGTCCCATAACGACAACTCGCTCGATGACCCCAGCCCGTTCCTGACCACGAATCTGATCGGCACGTTCACGCTGCTCGAGGCGGCGCGCAGGCATGGAACCCGTTTCCATCACATCTCGACCGACGAGGTCTACGGGGACCTGGCGCTCGATGATCCGGAGCGGTTCACCGAGGCTACGCCGTACAACCCGTCGAGCCCGTACTCGGCGACGAAGGCCGGCAGCGATCTGCTGGTGCGGGCGTGGGTGCGGTCCTTCGGGGTGCAGGCGACGCTGTCGAACTGCTCGAACAACTACGGGCCGCGCCAGCACGTGGAGAAGTTCATCCCGCGTCAGATCACGAACCTGATCGACGGGATCCGGCCCCGGCTGTACGGGGCGGGGCAGAACGTGCGCGACTGGATCCACGCCGATGACCACTCCAGCGCGGTGCTCACGATCCTGGATCGCGGCACGATCGGGGAGACGTACCTGATCGGGGCCGACGGGGAGAAGAGCAACAAGGAGGTCGTGGAGTTGATCCTGGACCTGATGGGGCGTGAGAGCACGGACTACGAGCACGTCACCGATCGTCCCGGCCACGACCTGCGCTATGCGATCGATTCGACGCGGCTGCGCACCGAGCTGGGCTGGCAGCCCTCGTTCCGCGACTTCGAGGCGGGTCTGGCGGCGACGGTTGCCTGGTACCGGGAGAACGAGGCGTGGTGGCGCCCGCAGAAGGCGGCCACCGAGGCGAAGTACGCGAAGGTGGGGCAATGACCGTGCCGGCGAGGGTGATGAGGTACATTTACTGGTAACTTACCTCGAACTATTAAAATGGCACTGATGAGAGCAGGGTAGTTGACGGATGCTTTGGAGCGTTGACAATTTCAAGGGATTGCATCAGGGAACGCTGGAACTCGCTCCTGGGACTCTCACTGCACTGACTGGTGCGAACAGCAGTGGTAAGTCATCGCTAATTCAGTCAGTTTTGCTTGCTGCGCAGAGCGCTCAAGCAGAAGGCCCCCTTATCCTCAATGGGCCGCTAACTAGGCTAGGCGAAGCCGTGGACTTAGTTCGATCAGGGGCACGCTCTACCCGCATTCGACTTCAGATCCCTCGGGAGATCCCAGTCGGATGGGAAGAAGTTATGGGTGATGACTTTGAGGAAGATGGGTACCTTAAGGTTGAGGTGGAGCTGAAGGCGAATCAGCAGACGGAGCAGATGGGGTTCCATAGTGTGCGAATATACGATTCGAGTCAGCCGGACTACCCTCTAGTTCTATCAAAGGAAAGCCGGCGGAAGTCAGATCTGGAACTTATCTTCGCGAAGGAAGACCGATTGCGCGTCGACGCGTTGCATGTAAAATCTACCCTCGGCAGCTCACAGCGTGCGCTTCGCACCTATGTTCTTTTCTCCGGCCTGCAACCTGTTTCGGTGTATCAGATACGCAAATCGGACGATATTGAGAGTGAGTATCGTCGAGAACTCACAGCTCTCGTTAAAGCTCGAGCTAAGAAAATCGATATTAGCGCACAAGAAGACGCAAGTATCAACATGTCAAACTATTCGGCGCAGCGCGAAGTAAGGCGCCTACTCAGGGAACTAGTGGGTAGCGAGGGGTTCAATGAAACTCAAGAGCTTCTCGAGGTCGATGGCTTTGGCGTGAGCTTCAATGCCCTATCTCATCTCGTCTCAGTTGACGCTGATAGTCAAGCGAAGATTATTGGGCGGCTTTCTGAGATTCGAAGTCGGCGCCCATATAAAATGCTGCGGCTCCGCCAGGGTCGTATGCGGAAAACCCTAATGATGCCTTGGTGGGATGCGGGCACGTTAGAGCAAGCGCTTCTGAATAATTTAAAGAGCAGCATCCTGGCCTTGGCAGAGTATTCGGCTGCCCTTGAAGAGTTCCTGGGAACGGTCAACTATCTGGGTCCATTGCGGGACGAGCCTCGCGTTGTCTGGAACCAGTGGAATGAGCAAGCGCACGGCCTTCCGGTGGGTGCCAGGGGTGAATATGCGGCCGCCGTGCTCGCGAGGATGGCTAATCAGCGCATCAAGTATTGCGGGGTGGACGGCGAGGAGAAATTTGGACCACTTCAGGACGCGGTCGATGAGTGGATTTCGTATCTGAGAATTGGTGAAAGTGTTGAGGTGAAGGACCGGGGGAAGCTCGGCGTCGGTTTTGAGCTCAGGGTTGCCGGGGGGATGAGAGACCTTACCAGTGTGGGGGTCGGTGTTAGTCAGGCTCTTCCGATTATCGTGGCCATTCTTGCGTGTCCGAGAGATGCAACATTTTTGGTTGAGCAACCCGAACTGCACCTGCATCCGGCTGTGCAGGCGCGTTTGGCAGACTTTATGACGCGTGCACGCCCAGATCTTTCTGTCGTCGTGGAGACGCATAGTGAAACATTTATCACCCGGCTTCGACGGCGCGTGGCGGAAAGGGAGTTGCATCCCGAGCAAGTTCGGATAACTTTTGTCGAGAATTTTGGATCCGGCTCGGAGACTCGCGATCTAGCGTTAAGTAAGTATGGCGACCTATCTGAATGGCCTGACGGGTTCATGTCGAGCGAGGATGATGATGTTGCCGCGATTCTGAAGGCCAACATTCGGCATGCCCGCATGGCTGGTCAGGAATAGTTATGGTGCAGTACATTTTGGATCCGGAGATTATTGTCCCGACGGAGTCCGCGAAGATGGACCAAGAATTTTGGCTACGACTTAGCACTTGGTCCAAGGAGCGTCAGGTTCGGATCGGAGTCGAATCCCTCGAGTTTCTTTGCGAGCTATATGAAAATCCGCCCCCGTCGGCGGTTATTGGCCCGAGGGATATTTCGGGGATAGTTGGCCGTCTTGTTGGGCGAGTCCTCGAAGGCGAGTTGAGTGCTGAAAAGTGGTGCGCCTGCGAGTGGATCTATGACTATTCGCCGATACTAGGTGACGCCGACAATCCACGAAGATTGCTCCAAGACGTGGCGTCGCAGGGGGCGGGTGTACGGACGGTTGTGGCAACAGATGCTCGTTGTTGGTCTGTCAAACCAAATTTTTTCTGCTCGGCATGCGGCATTCGGCATACGTATATTTATGGCGAGGGGCTAGGTGGTCCCGGGCCTGCCTTGCGTGATGAGTTCCTTGGGGATAGGAATAATGGGATCGGCGAGCTCGAGCGGCGTTCCCGTACCCTATTCCCCGAGATCGTCTTTTCGGATTCGGCCTGGTCTAGGGTTAGTAAGGTAATCGGGGACTCGCAGGAAATTCTTCGCGATGTAACGCATCATCTAGGTGTTTTAAATGATTTCGCGGTGAATATTTGGCGCGCCCATTCCGAGCCGAGTCGAAGGATTGGTGAGCTGGCTTCTCGTGGCGCTGATGCGTCGCCAGAAAGCGTGAAGACGAAGTCTAGTGAAAAGTATATGAAGTACAGGGATTTCGACTTCGGCAACACGAGGCGTCGGTGTGAGTGGCATACTAAGTTCCGACCGAACGGAGGTCGGATTCACTTTTTGGTCGAAGGTGAGAAGGTTTACGTCGGCACAATTGAAGAGCACCTCCCAACTCCGGATTGACTTTGTGTGGACGTGTTAGTGGCGAGAGCTATCTTCCGTGGAATGCGGGTTACTTTAGAAGGAGCGTCATGACCCAGCTCGCCGTTTACGAGACCCGGATCCCGGGTCTGCTCGTGGTGGACCTGCCGGTGCATGGCGATGACCGGGGCTGGTTCAAGGAGAACTGGCAGCGGCAGAAGATGGTCGCGGCGGGTCTGCCGGACTTCGGTCCGGTGCAGAACAACATCTCCTTCAACCAGGCCGTGGGCGTCACCCGGGGCATCCACGCCGAGCCGTGGGACAAGTACATCTCGGTCGCGACCGGGCGCGTGTTCGGGGCGTGGGTGGATCTGCGCGCCGGCGACAGCTTCGGAGCGACGTACTGGCACGAGATCACGCCGGAGGTGGCGATCTTCGTGCCGCGCGGGGTGGGCAATGCGTTCCAGACCCTGGAGGCGCCGGCGGCGTACACGTACCTGGTCAGCGAGCACTGGTCCGAAGCCGCACAGTCGCAGTACACCTTCCTGAACCTGGCCGATGAGTGGGTCGCGATCCCGTGGCCGATCCCGCTGGATCAGGCGGAGCTCTCCGCGAAGGACCTCGCCCATCCGCGACTGGCCGAGGTCACGCCGGTGCCGCCGCGCCGCACCCTCGTGGTCGGTGGGGGAGGGCAGCTGGGGCGCGCGCTCGTGGCGCGCTGGATCTATCGGACGGACGTCGACGCCGTCACCCGGGACGAGCTGGACCTCGCCGATCCCGTGAGCGTCGAGGAGTTCGACTTCTCGCCCTACGGCACGATCATCAACGCCGCCGCGTACACCGCGGTCGATGCGGCGGAGTCCGACGAGGGCCGCCGTGCGGCCTGGGCGGTGAACGTCACCGGGGTCGGGCGCCTGGTGGAGATCGCCCGTGCGCAGCGGGCCACTCTCGTGCACGTCTCCAGCGACTACGTCTTCGACGGGACCACCGAGGTGCACGACGAGGACGAGGCCCCGAGCCCGCTGGGCGTCTACGGGCAGACGAAAGCGGCCGGAGATCAGCTGGTCGCGAGCCTGCCGGAGCACTACATCCTGCGCACCAGCTGGGTGATCGGCGAGGGCGGCAACTTCGTGGACACCATGGCGGGCCTCGCCGGGCGCGGCATCGACCCGTCCGTGGTCGACGACCAGATCGGCCGGCTCACCTTCACCGCCGATCTCGCCGCCGTGATCGACCACCTGCTCACCACCCGCCCGGCGCCGGGCACCTACAACGTCACGAACGAGGGTGAACCGGTCAGCTGGGCCCGCATCGCCGCCGAGGTGTTCGCCCTGACCGGCCACGAGCGGGGCCGCGTCACGCCCGTGAGCACGCAGGACTACTACGCGGGCAAGGCCGGGATCGCCCCGCGACCTCGGCACTCCGCCCTGGACCTCGCGAAGATCCACGCCACCGGCTTCGCCCCCCGCGAGCAGTTCGCGGCGCTGGGGGAGCACCTCGCAGGGTGACCGGCGCCTGGCTGAATCGCGCGCCGGGTTGATCGTTCTCCCTCTCTGTGGGCCAATGGTCGGCGGCCCGTGCTCCACCGTCGACGGTGAGCTGCGGGAGGCAGCGTCGCACCCGGCCTGCCACCGACCTCGAGGAAGAGCGGACATGCAGACCATCGACCTGCTGGTGATCGCGGCCTATCTGATCGCCACCGCCTGGCTGGGCCTGACGCTCAGCGGCAGGCAGACCAGCGTGAAGGGCTACTTCCTGGGCGGGCGTGACTTGCCGTGGTGGGCGGTGTGCCTGTCCGTGGTCGCGACCGAGACCAGCGCCCTGACCGTCATCGGCATCCCGGTGATGAGCTACCTGGGAAACATCTCCTACCTGCAGCTGGGCCTGGGCTACATCCTCGGTCGCATCGTGGTCGCCTTCGTCATGCTGCCGCGCTACTACGACGGCGAGATGATCACCGCCTACGCCTATCTCGGCAAGCGGTTCGGAGCCAGCACGCAGACCACCGCGGGCGTGACCTTCCTGATCACGCGGCTGCTGGCCGACGGGATCCGCGTGCTCGCCGCCGCGATCCCGCTGAAGGTGATCCTCGAGGGCATGGGGGTGGACCTCAGCTACTTCGTGATCACTGTGATCCTCTCGGTGGTGACGATCCTGTACACCTTCATCGGTGGCATCACGGCCGTGGTCTGGGTGGATGTGGTCCAGATGCTGCTGTACGTCGCCGGCGGGATCCTGGCGATCGGCGTGGTGCTGAGCACTATGGGCAGCGGCTGGTGGGGTCAGGCCGTCGATGCCGGGAAGACCCAGCTGTTCGTCCTCTCCGACAACCCGATCAGCGGGGAGAACTCCCTCATCGCTTCGCTGATCGGCGGCGCGGTCTTCGCGATGGCCTCCCACGGCTCGGACCAGCTCGTGGTGCAGCGCCTGCTGTCCTGCCGCTCGAAGGTCGAGGCGCAGAAGGCGATCATCGTCTCCGGCGTGGTCGTGACGGTCCAGTTCGCGATCTTCCTGGTGGTGGGCCTCGCCCTGTGGGGCTACTACCAGCAGGCCACCCCGGCCGAGCTGGGGCTGACGAGGGACGACGAGATCTTCCCGCTGTTCATCGTCGAGGCCCTGCCTCCGGGCCTGTCCGGGCTGCTGCTGGCGGGCATCCTCGCCGCCGCGATGTCCACGCTGTCCTCCTCGCTGTCCGCGCTGAGCTCCTCCACGGTCACCGATGTGGTGGCCAAGCTGCGCAGGCGGCCGCTCAGCGACGAGCAGGGACTGCGGGTCGGCCGCTGGGCCACGATCGGCTGGGGCCTGGCGTTCATCGCCCCCGCCACGATCTTCCGGTCCGACGAGGGCAGCATCGTGGTCCTCGCCCTGGGCGTCGCCGGCATCACCTATGGCGGACTGCTGGGGGCGTTCGTGTTCGGCATCGTCAACCGGCGCGCCCGCGCGGCCGACGCCAACATCGCCTTCGTGGTCGCCGTCGCCGTGAACGCCTTCTTCTTCCTCATGGAGAAGTATGTGGTGGGCGAGGTGTGGGTCGCCTGGCAGTGGTACCCGCTGCTGGGCGTGATCGTCACCTTCGCCGTGGGCGGCCTGCTGTCGCTGCGCCACCCGGCGGTGGCGCGCGCGACGGCCCCGGAGGAGACTGCCCGGAACAGCATCCGCTGACGGGGAAGGGGAGCACGATGACGGAGCCAGTACCCTTCGAGGTGTTCGAGGAGGGCGTGTACCTGCACGGCACCCAGGCCGCGCTGGAGCCCGGTGAGCTGCTCACACCGCAGCAGCCCTCGAACTATCGCCAGGGCCTGGCGATGCGCCACGTGTACTTCACGCAGACGCTGGCCGCCGCGGCCTGGGGCGCCCAGCTCGCCCGGGGAGAGGGCCGGCCCCGCATCTATGTCGTGGAGCCGACAGGGGAGTTCGAGGATGACCCCAACGTCACCGACAAGAAGTTCCCGGGCAACCCGACGCGCTCCTATCGCAGCCAGGAACCGGTCCGCGTGATCCGCGAGCTCGAGGGGTGGACCGGGCACAGTCCCGAGAGCGTCCGGGCCATGCGCGAGGGCCTCGCCGAGCTGCGCCGTACCGGGAACGACGAGATCATCGACTGATAAGTCGGGGTTCGTCAGTGTCCGGTGCGCGACCCTGTCAGGTGCGCGCCGGCTCAGGGTCTGATCGCGGCGCGGATCCGTGCCAGCAGATCGGGCAGAAGCTCGGTCACCGTGCGCCAGGACACCGCGGCGTTCATCGCGCCGTAGCCGCGGTGCGCGGCGATGTCCCGGGTGGTCGTGATTCCGCGACGCTCCTCGGCCGTGACGACGGACAGGAACTCGGAGAAGCGTTTCTCCTCCTCGAACAGGGCGGCCAGCCGGAGTACGGCGACCGTCGCCCGGTCGTAGCTCTCGGATCCTTCGACGAAGGCGTCGCGTCCCTGCGCGATGACGGCGTCGACGCGTCGCTGGATCCGGCTCAGCTCATCGAGAAGGACGTCGGCAGCCACGGGGGCGCCCTCGTCCGTCGTACGGGTTCGAGGGCGCATCTCCCAGCGGGCAGCGTGATCGGGGTGCTCGCCGTGGTCGGTCACAACGGGGTG
Source organism: Brachybacterium tyrofermentans (assembly GCF_039526165.1). Lineage (NCBI taxonomy): Bacteria > Bacillati > Actinomycetota > Actinomycetes > Micrococcales > Dermabacteraceae > Brachybacterium > Brachybacterium tyrofermentans. The sequence continues at coordinate 9,556 of NZ_BAAAIR010000004.1, read as the reverse complement.
GTCGCTCACAACGGGATCGCCGTCCGACGGATGTGCGCGGGAGCATCGTGGTCATCGACGACGACGTCCACCGCGAAGCCGAGCAGTTCGGTCGCGTCGGCGACGAAGGTCGCGTAGGCGAGGGGGCCCGCGTCGGGATCCACGTCGACGAACAGGTCGATGTCCGAGGAGTGATGATCGGCGCCTCGCGCGACGGAGCCGAAGACCTGGATGTCGCGGACTCCCAGGTCGGCGCCGAGGGTGAGCAGCTCGTCGCGGTGTGCGGCAAGGGCGAGGGAGGGACGGTAGTCCGCCGCCGCGAGAAGCCGTGCAAGCAGCTCGGGGGATACGGGCCTGCGGCCTGACTCGATTCCGGCGATATGCGGCTGTCGGGCTCCGACGGCCTCTGCCAGGGCGCTCTGCGTCATGCCGGCGTCCTCGCGGGCGGCCCGGAGGATCCCGGGAGCATCGTGCACCGTGACCGTCATGCAGAGAATGATACCCGTCGTGGTATATACCGGCCAGGGCGATCGTGCCGTCCCCGAGCACCAGCAGCGCGACCCCTGCCTCGGCAGCGACGTGGGCGATGGGGTGACGGACTGTACGGAGCTCACAAAGCTGTTCCTGTCGAACGGTCAGCGCACGCTCATGCGTCGAGCTTGGCCTGCAGCCAGCTCGGTATGTGCTGGGCCTCGCGGGGGAAGCGCTGCAGATCGTCGACGAACGCCGCATCGTCGATCGGCGCAGGCGTGAACTCAGGCTCGGAGTCATAGTCGAACGTGGTGTCGGCACGTCTCTGCGGCTGCAGGACCATCGTCATCGTGAACCAGGTGCCCTTGCCGGGCTCATACATGAGCTCACGCAGCTGCTTCGCCGCCTTCGACGCGGGCCGTGGCGCGAACGCTCTGGACTCTGTGCCACCGGTGGTCATCCACATCGCGACATCGCTCACGCCCGCCGTCATGGATGCCACGAAGCGTGCGCTCGACCAGCCGGCGGGCAACGACGTGCCGACCGCCTCGCCGATGGTGCGGATCAGCTGCGCCTGGCGCAACGGACTGGGGAGGCCCTCGGGGCCCGTGCTGCCTGTCATGCGCTGCTCCCGGGCCCTGTCGATCATGGTTAGCCAGCCGTTGTCGCCGTACCACCAGAGCCGTGCCCACTGCCACGAGCCCTCCAGGATGATCAGCGCCGCCATCGGCCGTGCTCAGGCGGGGCGGTGCTGGGAGGGAGGACGTCTCGGGAGGCATTCCGCGACCAGCCGTCACGTCGACGAACCGGATGCGGGCAGGTGAAGCCGGCGTCTTCACGGACGGGGCGTGCACTCATGGTCCAGATCGTAGGCGCATACGCCGTTGCGCGAACGAGACGCTGCGGTGCGGCCAGCACGTCACCGACGTCGAACTCCCCGTCGGCGCAGCCCGCGGCTCCCGCGATGCCGAGACGCCGCGACGCCACGGAGGGCGGAGTGTCACCGCAGGAGGAGCAGCTGGCGAAGCCACGGCACGTGTTCGCTGAGCAGGGCGATCACGCCGTCGCCCAGCACGGCGATGCCCGCGAGGGCGAGCAGGGCGGCGAGCAGGGTCCGCAGGGCGCGGCGCCTGGGGCCGACGACCTCCATGACCCGCGTGACGAGCTGCTCGTGCCGGCCGAACGCGGCGGCGGTGATCACGGCGACGAGCGGCAGCTGATAGACGAGGTTCCACAGCACCAGCAGCGCCACATGGCGCAGGAGATGCTGTTCCTGGGAGGCCATGCCCACGGCGATGACGAACCCGGGATCGGCCAGCGCCGTCGCCGAGAAGCCGACGCCAGCGAGGACGAGCGGAGCGGTGGCCAGGCGCTTCGGGGTGGAGCGCTGCTCGAGCCGGCTATGCGGCACGGGCGCCCGGGACGCGGCCCGGAACTGGTGGACGCTGACGCCGACGAGGGCGAGCCCCACCACGAGCTCGACGGCGCCGATCGCGTTGTTGGAATCCAGCACAGGCTGCAGCCACCGGTTCAGCAGCTCCAACAGCGGGCGCAGGATCAGCGTCGCCGCGATGATGATCACCGTGTACCCGCCGGCGAAGGCGAGCAGATGCCGCACCGTGCCGCCGCGCAGCATCACGCCGATCGCGATGACGCCACCCAGCACGTCCATCGTCACCACGGCGAGCCCGAAGAAGGCGAGGATCCCGGCGAACGTCATGCCCGAAGGCTACGAGAGGCCGCGGTGCGGGGACGACGGGGTGAGCACCCACCCGGACTGGGGGTTCCCGCACAGCGCTGCACGAGGGGTCGCTCTCCCGGACGGGACGCTCGATCCGGTGGTGGATGCTTGCGGAGTGCACGTGAGCTCGCTCGGGCTTGAGCTGCTTGCCGCGGCAGTCCCCGCGTCCATCATCCTGCCCACAGCCTTCGCGGTCCTCGTCGCCGCGTACGCCTTCTCGTTCCCCATGGAGAAGCACGTGAACGGCGAGGTGTGGGTCGCCTGGCAGTGGCACCGCGGCTGGGCGTGCTCGTCCCTTCGCTGTGGGCTGCCTGCAGTTCCTGGGCAATTCGAGACCCTTAGGGGCGGAGGATCGGAGCTCTGATGAGGCCGGGCGCGGTCGAGTGTTCCTCGCCCTCCCAGGCGTTCAGGACCGCCCGAGCGCTTCCACGTGCCATCCAGCGGCTCGCCAAGCTGGCAGGTCCAGCACGTTGCGGCCGTCGACAATCTTGGCGTCGGAGGCCAGCTCGCGGAGGACCGTTGGATCGAGCTGCTTGTATTCGGGCCATTCTGTGAGCAGCAGAACGAGGTCGGCATTGCGCACCGCATCCTCGACCGACTCTTCGGCGTGCAGAGCCGGGTAGCGCTTGCGGACGTTACCGAGCGCCACGGGATCGGTCACCTTGACGCGAGCGCCCTCCGAGTAGAGCTTGAGCGCGATATCGAGCGCAGGGGAGTCGCGCACATCGTCCGTGTCTGGTTTGAAGGCGGCTCCGAGGATGGCGATCCGGCGCCCGTCGAGCTCTCCGTCCAGCAGTCGTCGCGCCAATCGGACGACGTACTCACGACGCCCTGTATTGATCGCGTCGATGTCGCGAAGGAACGCGAAGCTGTCGACGGCACCGAGTTCACCGGCGCGGGAGATCAGGCCGCGCAGGTCCTTGGGAAGGCAACCGCCTCCGAAGCCGATGCCGGCGCGCAGGAACTTCCGCCCGATTCGGTCGTCCATGCCGATTGCCTCGGCGACGTCGGCAACGTCGGCGCCCGTGATGTCGCACAGCTCGGAGATGGCGTTGATGAACGAGATCTTGGTGGCCAGGAAGGAGTTTGCCGAGACTTTCACGAGCTCAGCGGACTCGTAGTTGTAGACGCGTCGGGGGATCTTCAGGGCGAGCAGAGGAGCGTAGACAGCGTCGAGAAGCTCGACCTCGTCGGCAGCATCTGCGGTGTCGGCGACACCGTACACAAGGCGGTCGGGCCGGAGGGTGTCCTCCACGGCGAAACCCTCGCGCAGAAACTCTGGGTTCCATACGAGCTTCACGCCGGGGATCGCGGCGAGCCGTTCACCGATCGTACGGGCGGTTCCGACTGGGACGGTGGATTTTCCTACCACGAGGGTGGTGCGGCCGTTCCGCGCCTTGAGCAGGGGGGCCAGTGCGTCGAGGGCGCTGTCGATGTACGAGAGATCGGCGCCAAGGCCGTCGTCGCGCTGCGGCGTCCCGAGGGCGAGAAAATGCACGTCCACGTCGTCCAGATCATCGTAGGACGTGGTGAAGTGCAGGCGTCCGTTGTCGACGTTGCGCGAGAGCACCTCGTCGAAGCCAGGTTCGTGGAAGGGGGCAAGGCCGCGCCCTAGGGTGGCGATCCGTGTCGAGTCGACATCGAGTCCGTACACCTCGTGTCCGACCTCGGCCATCGAAGCGGCGTGGACAGCGCCCAGGTAGCCGCAGCCGATCACGGAGATCTTCAGGGGAACAGCGCTCTCGGAGTCGTTCACGGTCTGTACGCCTTTTCGGTCGGAGGAGGAGGTGCCAGGCATGCGATCGCGCAGTGGGGACGTGAGCCCACGCCAGCTTCTGCCATCGTAAGCATCTGCCATGATAAGTGAGCAAACGGCAGGTGACTTCCCGTTCACCCGGGTGCGGCCTCACCTATAGAGCGTGTTCGGTACGTCTCATCTGACCGCTTTTGGTGCGACACCACCTTGGCTCCCAGAGCCCAGCACTTCTGATCTTTCGAGGTCAGCTGCACCATACCGCGCTCGCGAGGGCGAGCTGGCGCCCGAATAGTCCATCGTCGGCAAAGCCGTGACGGTATCCTCGGCCGCGTGCTTCTTCCACGTTCAGGACCTCCCTCCCCGACACGCCGCTCACAGAGCGTCGCTGGTCAGGTAGTCCAGAACGTCCGGCTCCTCGCGCAGGCCTCCGCTCAACACCTTGTCGGTGATCCGGCGCTGCTGGTGATCCAGGTGAGCAGGAGACTTCCTTTCCGCTCCCGCATGGTCCTGGGGAAACTGCTCAGGAGCGCGGCGCCCGTCTCTCCGGAGCTGGGCGCGTTGGGGGCCGTGATGTCCGGCCAAGACGACACCGCCGCCGAGATCCTGTCCCGGCGTGGAGGTCGCACGTTGTCACTGGGCGTGAGGTTAGCCGGTGAGATAGCAATCTTGGTGGATCGAGCGGACCTGATTCCGGAGAATGCGCCGCCGGCGACCGCGGCACGAGCCGCCTGGGCCCGCGGAGATCTCAGCGGAGCCATCGAGATTCTTCACGACGCCGGGCAAGGCGCCGGACGGTTCGCTTGTCGGCTTCGCAGCGAGTTCGACCTGCTGCAGCCCGGCTACCGGGTGAACCTCGGCGCGGTGCCTCGCAGTAAGCTGCGTCCCTCTGATCTGGTTCCCACCGGCGCCGACACCGGTGATCTTCGCGTGCTGCACCTGCTCACGAATTCCCTGCCCCACACGCAGTCGGGATATTCGCTGCGCAGCCACCGGATCCTCACCACACTGCGGAACCAGGGGATCCATTCCGTAGCACTGACCCGGACCGGCTATCCCGTGATGGTGGGGGTCCCTTTCGCCGCGGGCGAGGATGTGGTTGATGGCATCCGCTATGTGAGGACCCTGCCAGACGGCCTGCCGAGGACTCAGGAGCAACGACTGCTCGCAGAGGTCGAGATGGCGCTCCGACTGGTGGAGGAGTTCCGTCCGCACATCCTGCACGTCACGACGAATTATCTGAACGCGCTCGTGGCACAGGCCGTTTCAGAGGAGACCGGAATTCCCTGGGTCTTCGAAGTGCGCGGACTCATGGAGCAGACCTGGGTCGCTTCCCGCCGCAGTGACGCCACGCGGGAGGTCGCTGAGGCCTCCGAGAAGACGAGCCTCATCGCCGCCAAGGAGGGCGAATTGGCGCGGGTCGCTGATGCTGTGGTCACGCTGTCCAGGACGATGGCGGATGAGCTCGTCTCCCGAGGGGTGGAGCGATCCGATATCGTTCTCGTCCCGAACGGCGTCGACGATTCGCTGTTCGAGGATCATCTGGACACGGCGGAAGCGAGACGCCGCACCTCCTTGGCGGAACTGCCCGGCTTCGGGCCGGAGGCGTTCCTTGTCGGTGCGGTGAGCGCACTCGTGGACTACGAGGGGTACGACGTCTTGCTACGAGCCGTCGCCCTGTTGCTCGACGACGAGTCGACACCCTCTGAACTGCGTGAAAAGATCGGAATCGTCCTCGTCGGCGACGGTGTCTCACGGCCAGGGCTCGCAACCCTGGCGAATACCCTCGGGATCGAGGAGCGCGTGCACATGCCCGGCCGCGTTCACCGCGATCAGGCACCTCGGTGGATCGAGGCACTCGATGTCGTCGTCATCCCACGCAGGGATGTCGCAGTAGCTCGCGCCGTCACTCCCCAGAAGCCGGTCGAAGCCATGGCTCTGAAGCGGCTGGTGATCGCCTCGGACCTGAGAGCGCTGCGAGAATCCGTGACGGGTGCAGACACAGGAACCCCGAGGGCCCTGCTGGTGCCGCCGGAGGATCCGGGGGCCATCGCCGCGGCGATCGTTCGTGCATGGACAGACCCGGTGGCGCTCACCGCAGTACGAGAGGCCGCTCACGAACTGGCGCGGGAACGTGCGTGGCCGCGCCAGGTGAGACGATACGGCGAGATATACAGATCCATGACGACACCAGGCGAGGGGGGCACGGCAAGTGGTGAGTGAGACTCGAACCGCCCGTCAGATCGTTGACGCGCTCCAGGCCAAGGGCTTCCGTACGGACGGATTGTCTTCCGTGGGCGCCAGGCCGGACCTCGGTGAATACATCAACCAGCTCTGGGCACGCCGGTACTTCATCTGGATGGACGCACGCCACCGAGTCCTCTCCCAGAACAGCCGGAACCGGCTGGGCAGCGCCTGGCTGCTCTTGAAGCCGATCATGGATGCGGCGTTCTTCTTCGTCGTCTTCGGACTGATCCTCAAAGTCCAACGCGAGGGCATCGACAACTTCGGCGCCTATATCATCATCGGCGTGCTCATGTTCCGTGCCACGGCGACGAGCGTGACCTCCAGTCCTAGCGTGCTCGCCTCCGGAAAGGCGATGATTCGGGCCTTCTCGTTCCCTAGGGCTGCGATCCCAATCTCTGCGGTGCTCCGTGACGGGCTGCAGATGATCTGGGCGGTAGGAGCGATGCTCGTGATGATCGCCGTCATCCCTCCGTTTGTCACACCTGCGGCAACCTGGGTGCTGATCCTCCCTCTACTCGCACTGCAATGGATGATGAACCTCGGCATCACGTTCATCCTGGCCCGCGTTGGTTTCCGATTCCCCGATACGGCGCAGCTGATGTCCTTCGTCTCGCGCTTGCTCATGTACGGCTCTGGAGTCATCTTCCCGATCGACCAAATACTCACGCACCCCGTGGCAAGTGCCATCATCGAAGCGAATCCTGTCTTCCAGATGCTGAAGATGTACCGCGCCGTCCTGATGGAGGGGGCCCTGCCGGCTGCGGAATCCTGGATGATCCTGGGCGGCTGGGCAGCGGGGCTTCTGCTCTTCGGATTCCTGTTCTTCTGGCGGGGGGAGGCGAGCTATGGCGATGAACAGCAGTGATCCGGAAGAGACGGAAATGCTCGAAGCTGTCGAGGACAACCCTTGGATTGCCCCGGCGGAGTCGCCGGTGACCGTCGTGGCGGACAACTTGCGCATGCGCTACAACGTGCAGCGCACGGACAGAAAGCGCCGTAAGGGTCTGCTGGGACGGATGACGCGCAAGCAGATGGTGAGCGTCGCCGCTCTGCGAGGGGTCTCTTTCGTCGCGAGGTCCGGGGAGTTCATCGGAGTGATCGGGCGCAACGGCTCTGGCAAGTCGACATTGCTTCGCACGTTGGCCGGTCTGGAAGCACCGAGTTCCGGAACAGTTTTGACGTCCTCCAAGCCCGTGCTCCTCGGTGTCGGGGCCGCGCTCATCCCGGACCTCACAGGGGCCCAGAACGTGCGACTCGGCGCCCTCGCGATGGGGCTGTCTCCCACCCAGGCGGATACCGTGTTCGAGGAGGTCGTGGAGCTGTCGGCTCTCGGCGAAGCGATCGATCTGCCCATGCGCACCTACTCCTCAGGCATGGGTGCGCGCCTCAAGTTCGCGATCTCCCTGGCCGCAGATCCTTCGGTCCTGATGATCGACGAGGCACTCGCGACGGGAGACGCCACGTTCATGGAGCGCTCGCAACGCGCGATGGACGAGATGCTCTCTCGTGCCGGAACCGTCTTCCTGGTGAATCACGCCGCGCAGACCATCGAGAAGATGTGCTCCCGCGCGATCTGGATGGAGCGGGGCCAGGTGGTCCTGGACGGTGACGCCGTGGAAGTGGCCAGGAAATACCGCTGGTTCGCCCATAACCTGGCTCAGGGCGAGGAGGAAAAAGCGGCAGGATTGTTGCGGGACGCCGCCCTCGAAGGGGAGGCGCACCGACGCGAGGCCAACCTCCTGACAACTCCTGAATCGCCGGTCCCCGCTGGCAGGCGCCAGCGAGCGAATCCGGAGTTCGAGCCGGACCCTTTCACGAAGGTCTTCGCATCTGATCTGCCCAGGCGGTCGTTCCCATCCACTGTGCACCCCACTGATCCCGACAGATAATTGCGCGTTTCAACCCGACTAGGAGGGGCCATGTCACTACGCATCATGACCATCTATGGAACACGACCGGAGGCCATCAAGGTCGCACCGATCATCAAAGCGATCGAACTCGATGATGAGCTTGAGAACATCATCGTGGTGACCGGACAGCATCGCGAGATGCTCGACCAGGTCAACACCATGTTCGAAATCGTGCCGGATCATGACCTGAACATCATGGCGGCCGGCCAGAGCCTGAACGGCATCGTGTCGAAGGTGATCTCCGGGGTGGACGAGATCCTCGAGCTCGAGAAGCCGGACGCCGTGATCGTCCAGGGAGATACGTCCACGGTGATGGGGGCCGCCGTCGCTTCATTCAACCGACAGGTCCCGGTGATCCATCTCGAAGCTGGGCTGCGGTCGGGTGACATCAACTCCCCCTTCCCAGAGGAGGCGAACCGCAAGCTCACCAGCCAGATCGCTGCGTTGCATCTGGCCCCGACATCGACGAGCAAAGCGAACCTCACTCGCGAGGACGTCAGCGAGAACGACATCGTCGTCACCGGAAACAGCGTCATCGACACGCTCTTGTTCGCGACGCAGGCCCTTGACGTGCACTTCGAGGATGAGCGACTCGAGGCGCTCCAAGAGGCGAAGCAGGGCGGTGGAGCGGGCCGCATTCTTCTGGTGACCGCGCATCGGCGTGAGAACCTCGGGTCCGCGATGGAGGAGATCGGGAGTGCCGTGGCGGAGCTCGCCCGACACTACCCTGAACTCACTATCGTCTTTCCGATCCACAAGAATCCCAAGGTCAGGACGGCGATCGAACCAGCCGTCGAGGGTTTGGAAAATGTGTTGCTGATCGAACCGCTCGCCTATGCACAGTTCACGCGGGCACTCAGCCTTGCGGATATCGTGCTCACGGACTCCGGGGGCGTGCAGGAAGAGGCGCCCAGTCTGGGTAAGCCTGTGCTGGTAATGCGTGAGAATACCGAACGACCGGAGGCCGTTGTTGCGGGGACGGTCAAGCTAATAGGAACGAAGCGTGACCGCCTGATCGCAGAGGTTTCTCTCCTCTTGGACTCCCCACAGGCCTACACCGGGATGGCTAATGCCGTCAATCCGTATGGAGACGGAAGGGCTGCGGAACGCACACTTTCGGCTATTCGGTGGAAGTTCATGAATGGCGAAAAAATGGCCGATTTTTCCAGCTGAAAGTGAGTCCAGCACCGTGACCTGTACGTGCTCCAATAATCACATAGGTCAATGACATTGATCTAAGATGGTTAAGGGGCTCATCGCGTTCGAGCGTGTAGCAGTAGCAGGGGTCTGAATCCTTCGGTGTCGAGCAGGGATCGGATGACCTAGTGGCGCGTGTCGTTAGTTAGTTTACGGTTCGTGGTTTGGGATCATGGGGGCTCTTCGCGGTTCGTGGTGAATGACCCTGCTGTGGCGGGTATTCACGCTACGGTTCTCGCGGCGCTGGTGAGCAGGATA
>NZ_BAAAIR010000003.1:0-145762 GCF_039526165.1 Brachybacterium tyrofermentans | reverse complement strand
CCGTTCTACGTCAACGACGCGACGCTCCCCATCACCACGAACCGGGAAGAGCCACATAAAGCCATTCACAGATGCCGGGACGGCCTTCAGAAGGAATGAGACCGGTGTGTGCAAGAACTCGGTGCGGGAATGACACCCGTGCGAGGTCCGGCGGCCGCGTAGTGCTCGAGGGGATATGGGAGTCTTGGCTCATGGATACCGAGGCGATGGCGGCTCGCAAGAAAGTGCTCCGCACCACAGTGCGGGCACGGCGCACACGAATCTACGGCGGCTCCGAGGGCGCTCAGCGGCGCGCGCAGGAGTCGCACCAGCTCCTCGCCCACGCGGCGCCCCTGATCGAGCGGGTGCGCGCCGCGCTGGAGAGCGGCGCCGGGGCGGACCGGTCCGGTGACCCTTCCAGCACTCTGCTCGTGGCCGCCTATCACCCCACGCCCAGCGAGGCCGATGTGATGCCCCTGGCCCGACGGCTCGCCGATCTCGGCGCCCAGCTGATCTTCCCCGTCGCCGCGGGCCACGAGCTCGACTGGGTGTCTTGGGATGGGACGTCCCCTTTCGTCGACTCCCCCGGCCGCGGCTTCGGCAAGGAGCCCACCGGCCAGCACCATGGACCCGATGCTCTCGCGCACGCGCATCTGGTGCTCGCACCGGCGGTAGCGGTGGATCGTGCGGGGACCCGGATCGGCCACGGCGCCGGCTACTACGATCGCGCTCTGTCCAGGATCTCCTCCCGGACCGAGGTCGTCGCGGTCGTGCATCCCGACGAGGTGCTCGACGCCGGCACGCTCCCCCGGGGCGAGCACGACGTCCCGATCCCGGCCGCGCTCACCGCCGCAGGCCTCGTCTGCCTGGTCACGATCGATGGTCCCGGAGCCCCGGGATCGATCCAGGGGTCGTAGACTCCTCACGGTCGCGTCGTCCGCGGCCCTGTTGAGAGAACATTCCGGAGGACTCCGCGTGCCCACCTATGTCTACGCCTGCAAGAGCTGCGGTCATCGGTTCGAGCAGTACCAGAGCTTCAGCGAGGATTCGCTGGTGACCTGCCCCGAGTGCACGCAGGACGCCCTGCGCAAGGTCTTCGACTCGGTCGGCATCGTCTTCAAGGGCCCTGGCTTCTACTCCACGGACTCCGCATCGTCCTCCGCCGCCTCCGTGGCCTCGGGTTCGAGCAGCTCCTCGAGCGAGTCGAGCTCCTCCAGCGAGTCGAGCTCCTCGACGTCCGCTGCGAGCTCCACCTCGGGCAGCTCCTCCAGCAGCGGCTCCTCGACCTCTGCGCCCGCAGCGGCGGCCTCCGCCTCCTGACACCGAGCTGACGACGGCCCGACACCGGCCCGACACCGACACCGACACCGACACGTCGAGGCCAGTTCTTCGGGAATCATCCGGCGTGACCGAGGCCTGGGACCGCCCGGATCCTGGCGAGGCGTGCCCTCGGAATCTGACGGCTCGATCCCGGGGAGCGCAGCGGTCCGTGACCTCTCCTCCCCAGAGTCAGCTCGTCCACCGCGAGCCCGCCCGGTGAGATCCTGCCGGCGCGCCGACCTAGCGTCGTCCGCATGCTCACCTGGATCCGCGCCCAGCTCCCGCCCCTGCGACGCTCGGTGCGTCGCCGCCGCCGAACTCTTGCCGTGCTCGTCGCCGCACTCCTGATCGCTGCCCTCGCCCCTGCCCTGCTCCCCCCGTCCGTCCGCGGGAGCACCGTCGTCGTCACCGCTGTCGACCTCCCCGCCGGCACGGAGCTGTCCGAGCACCAGCTGCGCGAGGTGCGGATCGCGGCGGATCTGGTGCCGACCGGGGCGCCGACCTCCCCGGAGGACGTGGTGGGCCGGGAGACCGCGCTGCCCCTGCCTGCCGGTGCACCAGTGCTTCCCGGGGCGCTCACGGGCGGGGGCCCGACGGAGCTGCCCGACGGGTTCGTCCTGATGGCCGTCCCGGTCCCCGCGGTCCTCATCCCCCGGCTGGAACCAGGTGCCGAGATCGAGATCCTCAGCTCGGGCCCGGGGACCGCGTCACCCGAGCGCATCGCGGCGCGGGTGGTCGAGCTCCCGTCCGCGCAGCCCGCCGGCTCCTCGATCGTGCCCCCGGGAGGAAGCGTCTCGACGGACGTCCTGGTCGCTGTGGAGCGGACACGGTCAGGAGACCTCGCCCACTCCCTCCACGAAGGATGGATGAGCATCTCCCTGATCGGTTAGAGTCCCGATGGACCATGTCGACGGTCCGTCTCCCTCCCCTCCTCAGTAAGGATGTCCCATGAAGGGCTTCAAGGACTTCGTCATGCAGGGCAACGTCATCGACCTCGCGGTCGGTGTCGTGATCGGCTCCGCGTTCACCGCGCTCATCGGCGCGTTCGTGGAAAACCTGATCCAGCCGATCATCAACGTCTTCGGCGGCGGCAACGTCAACGGCCTCGCCTTCAAGATCACCAACGACGCGACCCTGGTCGACATCGGCGCGATCCTCTCCGCGATCATCGCGTTCCTGATCACCGCGGCCGTCGTCTACTTCGTCTTCGTGCTGCCGATCTCGCACGCCCGCAAGATCGACCGTCGTCGTCGTGGGCTCCCCGAGGAGGAGGAGACCGCGATCTCCGAGGACATCGCCCTCCTCACCGAGATCCGCGACGCCCTGGTCGTGCAGCGCGGCGGCACCACCCCGCCCCAGGCCTGAACGATATGACCGGTGCTCACGCACCGCACCACCTCGACGCGGGGCGGGACCGAGAGGTCCCGCCCCGCGTCGGTCGTGTCGAGCCCGATCCTCCGCTCGTCGCCGAGGGCACGACGGATGACCCGACGCTGGAGACGATCATCGACACCGTGATCGACTGGTTCGGACACCACGGCCGCGATCTCCCCTGGCGCCACGACGGCACCACCCCCTGGGCCGTGCTCGTCTCCGAGGTGATGCTGCAGCAGACCCCGGTGGTCCGCGTCCTGCCGCGCTGGACCGACTGGATGCAGCGCTGGCCGACTCCCGCAGATCTCGCGGACGCGCCGACCGCAGAGGTCCTGCGCGCGTGGGACCGCCTCGGCTACCCCCGTCGGGCGCTGCGACTGCAGGAGTGCGCGCAGATGATCGTGCGTGAGCACGGTGGCGTGGTGCCTCGCGGGATCGAGGCGCTGCGGGCGCTGCCCGGCATCGGCGAATACACGGCTGCGGCGGTGACCGCCTTCGCCCACCGTGAGCGCGCAGTCGTCGTGGACACCAACATCCGGCGGGTGCTCGCACGCAGCGTGCAGGGACTCGCCCTCCCCGCCCCGTCCTACTCCGCCGCCGAACGCGCGCTGGCCACCAGGAGCCTTCCCCCGCAGCCTCCTCGATCCGTCGCCTGGAACCAGGCCGTGATGGAGCTCGGGGCGCTCGTGTGCACGGCACGGTCTCCGCGGTGCGCGCAGTGCCCGCTGGCCGAGGCCGGGTGCGCATGGGTGGCCGCGGGCAGCCCGGCGGCGCCCGAGGGGTCCCGTCGTCGCCAGGCCTTCGAGGGCACCGATCGACAGCTTCGGGGACAGATCATGGCTGTGCTGCGACGCGACGGGGAGGCGACGCACGCGGCGCTGCTCACCCTGGACGCCGCAGATCCTGAGCGGGTCGCCCGATGCGAGGCCTCGCTCGTGGCCGACGGGCTGGCCGTGCGCTCGGCAGGACGGCTCAGGCTCCCCTGAGGCGCCCGGGTGCTCGCCGGCCAGTAGTCCAGATGCTCGTGTCGGTCAGTCGCCCGCGAGCAATGCCTTGATCATGCGGGTGTTGCCGAGGGTGTTGGGCTTGACCCGTGCCAGGTCGAGGAACTCCGCGATGCCCTCGTCAGGTGATCGCAGAAGCTGGTTGTAGATCTCCGGGTCCACGACGTCGGCCATGACCTCGAACCCGTGCCGCGTGAAGAACTCGACCTCGAAGGTGAGGCAGAAGACCCGGCTCAGGCCCAGCTGCAGAGCGCGGTCGAGCAGCGCATCCAGCAGGCGGTGACCCAGCCCCGTGCCCCGTTGAGCATCGCTCACCGCGAGCGTCCGGACCTCGGCGAGGTCCTCCCACATCACGTGGAGGGCACCGCAGCCCACGACCGTGCCCTCATCATCGACGGCGACCAGGAACTCCTGGACGGCCTCGTAGTAGGAGACCAGGTCCTTCCCGAGCAGGATCCCCGTGTGGGTCATCGGCTCGACCAGCCGATTGATCCCGCGGACGTCAGCAGGCAGCGCCGGGCGGATGGTGAGGGTCATGCGGGACTGTCCTGACTCTGTGCGGGAATGCTTTCGGACTCGGTGAGGAGCAGGTCCTCCGCGGTGGAGCTCGGCTCCTCAGCTGCGCCTGCCTGCTCGGAGTGGCCAGGATCCGCGGGGTGGCCAGGAGACGCCGCACGGTCAGCATCAGCCGTGTGCGCGCTACCAGCCGCTTCCTCGGCGCCAGCAGTGCCGTCCGTGTCGGCAGTGTGGTCGGCGTCAGCAGTGCCATCCGTGCCAGCAGCGTGGTCGGCGCCAGCAATGTGGTCGGATGCAGCGGCGTCGCCGGCCCCTGCCGCGTCACCGGCGTTCCTGTCCGCCCGCCGGTCCAGCGCCTTGTGCACGGCGTTGATCACGCGCTCCACGACGAGGGCGAGCACCACGGCTGCCACCAGCGCTGCGGTGATCGCCAGCAGATGGTGCTCACCGAACCAGGCGCCCGCCACCGCACCGATGGCGCAGGAGTAGACCGCCCACACGAAGGTGGACAGCAACGACCGGGGCCAGAACTCCTTGTGCGGGTAGCGGACCGCTCCGGCGACCAGGTTCACCGCGGTGCGGCCGAAGGGGATGTAGCGAGCGGTCATGAGGAAGACGAGAGCTCGTCGTTCCAGGCCCGTCTCGGCGGCGACGACGGCCCGTCGTCCCTTGCCCTCCCGCAGGAATTTGAACCGCTGCCACCCGATCTTCCGACCCAGGAAGTAGCCGAGGTTGTCCCCCGTCCAGGCCCCCATCCAGGCCGCGAGGCCGATCAGGATGATGTAGGGGCGGCCGGAGGACGACCAGAGCGAGGAGAGCGAGACGATCGTCGACTCGCTGGGGATCGTCGGGAAGAAGCCGTCGAACGCCGCGAAGCCGTAGACGAGGAGGTAGATCCACCAGGCGTCGGCGACGACCATGATCCAGTCCTCGACCTGGCCGGTCAGGGACAGCATCCAGTCGACGAATCCGCCCATGCGATCTGCCCCTCCGGTTGCTCGGTCCTGGTGACGGCCTCAGCACCGTCTCGGTCGCGCCGCCCTGCGACGGGCTCCGCCGCGGGCGGAGCCCGTCGAGCGGTACATGCTGCGGCGGGCGCCTGCGCCCCCGCCGCGACCTGGAGAGGCCGGCCCCGTCCGAGAGGACCGGGCCGGCCTCGCACCGGTCAGGAGGCGCTGGCCTCCGCGTTGTCCGTGTCCGAGTTCGCCGTCCCGTCAGGACGGGACACCTCCTCGGCACGGGCCTTGGTCACCGACGCCACGTCGACCAGCTCGGTGATCGACTCGAGAACACCGTTCTCGTCACGACGGTTGAAGGTCAGCTCGCCGAGGAGACCCTCGCCCTCCGCGTCGACGACGATCGTGTCGCCCACGTGGACCTGGCCGAAGAGGATCTTCTCCGAGAGGACGTCCTCGATGTCGCGCTGGATCGTGCGGCGCAGGGGCCGCGCTCCGAGGACCGGATCGTAGCCCTTCTCGGCGAGCAGCTTCTTGGCCCCGTCGGTGAGCTCGATGGTCATGTCCTTCTCCGCCAGTCGCACGGCGAGCTTCGCGACCATCAGGTCGACGATCTGCACGATCTCGTCCTGCGACAGCTGCGGGAACACGACCACGTCATCGACGCGGTTGAGGAACTCGGGCTTGAAGTGCTGCTTGAGCTCCTCGTGGACCTTGGACTTCATACGCTCGTAATCGGTGTTCAGATCGCCGCCCGCGGTGAAGCCCATGGAGACGCCCTTGGCGATGTCCCGGGTACCGAGGTTGGTGGTCATGATGATCACGGTGTTCTTGAAGTCGACCACGCGACCCTGGGAATCCGTGAGCCGGCCGTCCTCGAGGATCTGCAGCAGCGAGTTGAAGATGTCCACATGGGCCTTCTCCACCTCGTCGAACAGCACCACGGAGAAGGGCTTGCGACGCACCTTCTCGGTGAGCTGGCCGCCCTCGTCGTAGCCGACGTACCCGGGAGGCGAGCCGAACAGGCGCGAGGCCGTGTGCTTCTCGCCGAACTCCGACATGTCGAGCTGGATGAGCGACTCGTCGTCACCGAACAGGAACTCCGCGAGCGCCTTCGCGAGCTCGGTCTTCCCGACGCCGGTGGAGCCGGCGAAGATGAACGAGCCACCGGGACGCTTGGGGTCCTTGAGCCCGGCACGGGTGCGGCGGATCGCCTGGGACAGCGCCCGGATCGCCTCGTGCTGACCGATGACGCGCTTGTGCAGCTCGTCCTCCATGTTGAGCAGACGCGAGGATTCCTCCTCGGTGAGCTTCACGATCGGGATGCCGGTCGAGGCGGCGAGCACCTCGGCGATGACCTCCTCGGAGACCGTGGTCACCGCGTCGGTCTCACCGTGGCGCCAGGCCTTCTCCTTCTCCTCGCGCTGCGTCTTGAGCTGCTGCTCCTCATCACGCAGGGAGGCGGCGAGCTCGAAGTCCTGCCCGTCGATCGCCTCCTCCTTCTTCGTGCGCGCGGTCTCGATGCGGGCGTCGAACTCCTTGAGCTCGGGCGGCGCGGTGAGACGACGGATGCGCAGGCGTGCACCGGCCTCGTCGATCAGGTCGATCGCCTTGTCCGGCAGGAAGCGGTCGTTGACGTAGCGATCGGCGAGGTTCGCGGCAGCCACGAGCGCGGCATCGGTGATGGTCACCCGGTGATGCGCCTCGTACTTGTCGCGCAGACCCTTGAGGATCTCGACGGTCAGCGCGACCGAGGGCTGATCCACCTGGATCGGCTGGAAGCGGCGCTCGAGGGCCGCGTCCTTCTCGATGTGCTTGCGGTACTCCTCGAGGGTGGTCGCCCCGATGGTCTGCAGCTCGCCGCGGGCGAGCATCGGCTTGAGGATGCTGGCGGCATCGATCGCGCCCTCCGCGGCACCGGCACCCACGAGGGTGTGGATCTCGTCGATGAACAGGATGATGTCGCCGCGGGTGCGGATCTCCTTGAGCACCTTCTTCAGGCGCTCCTCGAAATCACCGCGGTAGCGGGAACCCGCGACCAGCGACCCGAGGTCGAGCGTGTAGAGCTGCTTGTCCTTGAGCGTCTCGGGGACGTCCCCGGCGGTGATCGCCTGGGCCAGGCCCTCGACGACCGCCGTCTTGCCGACGCCCGGCTCGCCGATCAGCACAGGGTTGTTCTTGGTGCGGCGCGAGAGCACCTGCATCACTCGCTCGGCTTCCTTGTCCCGCCCGATGACCGGGTCGAGCTTGCCCTCGCGGGCAGCCTGGGTGAGGTTGCGGCCGAACTGGTCCAGCACGAGCGAACCGGCAGGCTGACCCTCGGACGGGCCGCCGGCCGTGGCCGGCTCCTTGCCCTGGTAGCCCGAGAGACGCTCGATGACCTCCTGGCGCACAGCCGACGGCTCGGCCTTGAGGCGGGAGAGGACCTTGACGGCCGTGCCC
Source organism: Brachybacterium tyrofermentans (assembly GCF_039526165.1). NCBI lineage: Bacteria > Bacillati > Actinomycetota > Actinomycetes > Micrococcales > Dermabacteraceae > Brachybacterium > Brachybacterium tyrofermentans. The sequence continues at coordinate 138,171 of NZ_BAAAIR010000003.1, read as the reverse complement.
TCGCCCTCGCGCAGCAGGCCCAGCAGGATGTGCTCGGTGCCGATGTAGTTGTGACCCAGCTGCAGCGCCTCGCGCAGGCTCAGCTCGAGCACCTTCTTCGCGCGGGGCGTGAAGGGGATGTGGCCGCTCGGGGTCTGGTTGCCCTCGCCGATGATGTCGCGAACCTGCTCGCGCACCGCATCGAGGGTGACGCCGAGGGCTTCGAGCGCCTTGGCGCCCACTCCTTCGGCCTCGTGGATCAGCCCGAGCAGGATGTGCTCGGTGCCGATGTAGTTGTGATTGAGCAGCCGTGCCTCGTCCTGCGCCAGGACGACGACGCGGCGGGCGCGATCGGTGAAGCGTTCGAACATGGTCCTCCCCCGTCCGGTGGTGGTGATGGATCGAGACTACGCGGGTTCTGCGCGGAAGCCCCGCCTGTTCGCCGCTGGCGTGATGCACGGCCGACCCCGTGCCGGCACGGTCCGTCCCCGCTCCTGTGATCGTGCCCTTTTCGCCTCCCGCCGCCCTGCCAGCCGCGCCCAGCCCCGAGCACGGGCCCGGGGAGGGGCGACTGCGCGGTACCTGCCCCGCGCGGCACCGCGGTCGACTAGCATCGATCACGTCGTGACCGGCACGTACGCCGGTCCAGCGAGGAGTAGGACGCGATGCCAGCACCGCATGCCGTGACGGACCGGGCCATCGATGCGATCAAGCAGATGATCATCGACGGCGAACTCGGCCCCGCGGACCGTCTGCCCCCGGAGAAGGAGCTCGCCGATCGCATCGGCGTGAGCCGCAACTCCCTGCGCGAGGCCGTCAAGGCGCTCTCGGTGATCCGCGTGCTCGACGTGCGCCAGGGGGACGGCACCTACGTCACCTCGCTCGCACCGAGCGTGCTCGTGGAGTCCCTGGGGTTCATCCTCGACCTGCACCAGGGGTCCGGGGAGGGACAGATCCTCGAGGTGCGTCGGCTGCTCGAGCCGACGGCCGTCGAGCAGGCCTGCCCGCATCTGAGCGAGCACGACTTCGAGCGCCTCGAGCAGCTCATGGTCGACCTGTCCGACCACTCCTCGGTCGAGGAGCTGGTGCAGGCGGACATCGACTTCCATCAGCTCATCACCAGTCGCTGCCCCAACGCCTATCTCACCTCGATGCTCGAGGGCCTCGCGAGCGCGACCGCCCGGGCCCGGGTCTGGAGAGGGCTCACGGAGGATGCCGCCGTGGAGTCCACGCTCGCCGAGCACCGCCGCATCCTCGACGCCCTGAAGGCCGGGCGCGGAGACCTCGCGCGGGTGCATGCCGCCGCACACATCGGCGGCGTCGAGAGCTGGATCCAGAAGGGCGCCACGGTCGCCTGACCGACGTCGCGCCCGCCGCGGTGCCGCGCCCGCCGCAGCACCGGAGCCGCCGCGAGCGCCAGCACGTTCGCCAGCACCGTCGTCCGGGTGCAGATGCAGGCCTGGGGCCGGGTGAGGAACCGGGTCTGGGTCAGGGGCTGAGACTGGGCCAGGGCCGGTCGTCGGCCGCTCGCCGGTAGACGCGCTCCGCTGTGCCGTGCAGGACCAGCTCGCGGTCCGCATCCGGCAGCTCCGCCAGCAGCGCCAGCAGATCGCCCGTGCCGGATCCGAGATCGAAGGGCACGGGGGCGATCGGCCAGTCGCTGCCGAACATCAGCCGCTCCGGCCCGAAGAGGTCCAGAGCCAGGTCGACAGCGGCGCGGAGATCCTCGACAGCGGCGTATCCCTGACCGCTCGTGGACAGGCCCGAGAGCTTCGCGACCGTCGTCGCGCGCCCGGCGAAGCCCCGGAGGGCCTGCTCCCAGCGTGCCATCTCCGGCGCGTCCCCGAGCGGCGGCTTGCCGAGGTGATCGAGCACCACCACCAGGTCGTCTACCTCGCCGGCGAGGCGCTTCGCCTGGTCGAGATGCCGGGGGAAGGCGTCCGGGACATCCAGCGGCAGCCCGCGGCCGGCCAGGAGCGCCAGACTCTCCCGCACCTCGGGCCGGTCGAGGAACCCGGGATCGGGGTCGTCGTGGACCAGATGGCGCACCCCGACCACACGGCGCATCGCCGCGGCGTCGTCCAGCAGCGCCGCCGTACGCACGGGATCGGCGAGCGGCAGCCAGGCGACGACGTCGACCTGGTCCACGCTCCCCGGCAGCGACTCGATGCGCTCTGCGGAGACCTGCATCGCCCGGGTGTCCTCGAGCGTGTCGTCGGCCTGCACCAGCACGACGCGGGTGGTGCCGAGCGCCGCATGCTGCGGGGCGACCTCGTCCCACCTGGCGTCGCGGCGCAGCGCCTCCGGCGCCCCCTCGAGCCATCCGTACCCGCCGCCGGAGCGGTCCCACAGGTGCAGATGGGTGTCGGTCAGGTGGGTGACGGGCAGGAGGGAGTCTGCGGTACCGCGATCCGTGAGGCGGCGGTCGGGGCTGCTGGCATCGCCACGGCTCTCGCCGGCCTCGCGGGCCCCCGTCGCCTCACGCACCGATCTGCTCCCACAGCTCCTCGGGGATGACCTGGTCGATGCGCTCGATGTTCTGGCGCACCTGGTCCGCCGTGCGCATGCCCAGCACGACCGAGGAGATCGCGGGGTGCCGCAGCGGGTAGCGGATCGCCAGGTCCGGCAGCTCGACCCCATGCTCCTGGGCGAGCCCGGCCAGTTCACGTGCTCGCTGCAGGAGGTCCTCGGGGGCGTCGCCGTACTCGTACTTCGCCGTATCGGGCACCACGGGGCGCGAGAGGATCCCGGAGTTGAACACCGAGACCGCCACGACCTCGACACCGTGCTCGAGGCATGCGGGCAGCAGCTCGGCGGCGGCCGGCTGCTCGAGCAGCGTGTAGCGGCCAGACATCATGACCACATCGATCAGGCCGGTGCGCACCGCGCGCGTGAGCACGTCGGCATCCTTGGAGCCGACGCCGATGCGGCTGATGAGCCCCTCGTCGCGCATCGCGACGAGGGCGGCGAGCGCCTCGTCCATCGAGTGCTCCTGGGGGGCCTCCTCGGGGTCGTGGAGGTAGAGGATGTCCACCCGGTCCAGGCCAAGACGTTCGAGCGATTCGGCATGGCTGCGGCGGATGCCCTCCTCGGTCATGTCCCACTCGCGCACGACGTCGTTCGGCACGGCGAACTCGTTGTCCATGTCGTCACCGTCACCGGGCCCGGGGACCAGCAGGCGGCCCACCTTCGTCGAGACCAGGTACTCCTCGCGGGGGTACGGCGCGAGCAGGGCCCCGAGGCGCCGTTCGCTGGTGCCGACCCCGTAGTGGGGCGCCGTGTCGTACATGCGGATGCCGCCCTCCCAGGCAGCCTCGACGGCGCCGCGGGCCTCCTCCTGCGTGGTGACGCGGAAGATGTTCCCGAGCTGGGCGGCACCGAAGCCGAGCTCCGGCAGGCGGGCTGGTCCGGGACGTCGGTGGCGGGCGGACTCGACGGGATCGGGAGTTGCGGACTCCATGGGTTTCACTCCTCGAAGGTGGGGATCGGCGGGCTGCTCTGCGTGCCGGGGGCCCGATCGAACCACAGTTCGATCACCGGCAGCAGGACGTCCGGCCGACGGATGGGCAGGGTCATCGTCAGCACGTCCGGTCCCAGACCTGCCGGGGTCATGTTCATGGCCTGCTGGTCGGGGTCGATCGTGCTCAGGGCGACCTCGGACCCATCATGCAGGAACCGTGCGAAACGCACCTCTCCCGACAGGCCGGGCAGGTGGAGGTGCTGCATCGGCCAGGTCGTCAGGTGCACGTACAGCCGGTCCCCGCGCTGTGTGAGCACGGTTCCCTGCGGCGCGACCAGGCCATCGGCAGGGCCCGCGCCATGGACCGACGCGGCATGCAGGTCCATCCACTCCCCGATCCGGCGCAGGATCTCCCGGTCGGCCGACGAGACGGCGCCCCGACCATCGGGCCCGACGTTCAGCAGCAGGTTCCCGGCCTTGGCCACGGAGTCCACGAGCATCCGCACCAGCAGGTCCGGGCTCTTGTGGTCGTGGTTGTCGCGGTCGTATCCCCAGGATCCGTTGGTGGTCTGGCAGGCCTCCCAGCGCACGGGGTCGCCGTTCGCCGTGGTCATCGGGGCGGCCGGCTGGTACTGCTCGGGCGTGACGAGGTCGCCGGGGATGCCGAGCCGGTCGTTGACCACGCAGGTGGGCTGCAGCTCGCGCACCATCGCCAGCAGATTCTCGGCATCCCAGTCCTCGGGCCCCTTGCCGTCGCGCTCAAGGTTCGTGAAGTCGAAGAACAGGTAGTCGATCCGCCCGTAGTTCGTGAGCAGCTCGCGCACCTGGGCATGGAGGTACCCGCGATAGCGGCCCATGTCCCGAACGGAGTTCAGCGCCTCGACGTCCTCCCGGTCGCGCAGCGGATGGCTGACATCGATCGTGAAATCGGGATGCGCCCAATCGAGCAGCGAGTGGTAGAACCCGACGTGGAGGCCTTCGGCGCGCAGCGCGTCGACGAACTCGCGCACCAGATCGCGGCCGCAGACGTCCGGCGCCGAGTAGTCCGTGTGCACCGTCTCGAACAGGCAGAAGCCCTCGTGGTGCTTGGTGGTGAGCACGGCGTAGCGCATGCCGGCCTCACGGGCCCGGCGGGCGATGTCCGGGGCGTCGAACCGATCGGGATCGAAGAACTCCGCATAGCGGCTGTAGTCCTCGAGGGTGCGGTGCTCGCGTGTCATCGACCATTCGTGCCGCGCCGGGATCGCGTAGAGACCGAAATGGACGAAGAGCCCGAACCGAGCGTCGTCGAACCAGGCGTGGGGGTCATGCGGGGACGGAAGCGGCGGTGACGGATCAGGCGACGACGACATGAGCCGGATCCTTCCAGACCGCGCCCTCCGGGAACAGGTGATCACGGATGGACGCCGCGTGCATGCTGGCGCTGGAGCCCGCCTCCGTCGGTGCCTGGTAGGCACCGTCACGGATGACGACGGGGGCCTCGAAGTGCTCGTGCAGGTGATGCACGTACTCGATGAACCGGTCCGATCGCGGTCCAGCCACCGCTGCGGTGTCGAAGAAGGCGTAGTGCTGGACCAGCTCGCACAGCCCGACACCGCCGGCGTGCGGGCACACGGGGATGTCGAACTTCGCGGCGAGGAGGAGGATCGCGATGTTCTCGTTGACCCCTCCCACCCGTGCGGCGTCGAGCTGGAGCACATCGATCGAACCGGCCTGCAGCAGCTGCTTGGCGATGATCCGGTTCTGCATCTGCTCCCCCGTGGCGACCCGCAACGGGGCGACGGCGGCGCGGATGGAGGCGTGGGCGAGCACGTCGTCGGGGCTGGTGGGCTCCTCGATCCAGGCGGGATCGTAGGGCGCGAGCTGTTCGAGCCAGGTGATGGCGTCGGCCACGTCCCAGCGCTGGTTGGCATCCATCGCGATGGGGTAGCCCTCCCCCATCGTCTCCCGGGCGATCCGCATGCGGCGGGCGTCGTCCTCGACATCGGCCCCGACCTTGAGCTTGACCATTGCGAAGCCCTCGTCGCGGGCCTCGCGCAGCAGCCGGACGAGCTTCTCGTCGCTGTAGCCGAGCCATCCGGGCGTGGTGGTGTAGGCCGGGACGCCCCGTGCCTGGAGCTGGGCGATTCGATCAGCCTTCCCCGGCTCGGCGCGACGCAGGATCTCGAGGGCCTCGGCGCGGGTCAGGGCATCGGTGAGGTACCGGAAGTCGACGAGGTCGACGATCTGCTCGGGGCTCAGCTCTGCCAGCAGCAGCCACAGCGGCCTGCCCTCCCGGCGGGCTCTCAGGTCCCATGCCGCGTTGACCAGAGCGCCGATAGCCATGTGCATGACGCCCTTCTCCGGGCCCAGCCAGCGCAGCTGCGAGTCACCGACCAGGTCCCGGGAGAAGTCACCGAGATGGGCGAGCAGCTCGTCGACGTCGCGCCCCACGACATGTCCGGCGAGCGCCTCGATGGCCGCGCACTGCACGTCGTTGCCACGGCCGATGGTGAAGACCAGGCCGTAGCCGACGTCGCCGTCGCTCGTGCGCAGCTCGGCATAGGCGGCCGAGTAGTCGGGATCCGGGTTCATGGCGTCGGAGCCATCGAGCTCCCGCGAGGTGGGGAAACGGACATCGCTCACGCGCAGGTCGCTAATGGTGGACACAGAGGCTCCTCGAGATCGGGTCGGCGATGTGTCGGCGGGTGCACCGAACAGCAGCACCACGGCGACCGAATCATCCGATGATTAGCTCCAGGTTACGGATCAATATCGGCGCACGCAAGACGGATGGAGCCTATTCTCCTCCGTACTAGTGCCTGATCGGCCGCTTCGACACCCTGCTCGCCCACGAACATCCGAGGGCTTCTTGACAGACCTCCGATCTGTCATGAAGATAAACCCCATCTCCTCGACGACGAGGTCATGGAAGGACCCTGATGGTCATCACCGCACCCGAGACGCACGCACCCCGTGCTGCCGCCGACATGCCACCCCGGCGGATCAAGGATCCACGGTCGGATCGTGTCCTCAACGTCATCCTGCTGGTTCTGCTCAGCCTGTTCACCCTGACGATCGTGTACCCGTTCGTTTATATCGTCAGCGCCTCGCTGTCCGATCCCCAGGCGGTCTCCTCGGGCGAGATGTGGCTGTGGCCGATCGGATTCAGCACCGACGCCTACCAGGCCGTGCTCGACTACCCGGACATCACCCGAGGGTTCCTGAACTCCCTGCTCTATTCGGGGTCCTCGATGCTCATCGGGACCGCCGTCACCATCTCCGGCGGATACGCGCTCTCGCGTGCCGACCTGTGGGGGCGCAACCCGATCACCTTCGTCTTCATCCTGACGATGATGTTCTCCGGCGGCATGATCCCCAGCTACCTCGTGGTGCGGGATCTCGGGATGCTCAACACCGTGTGGGCGATGATCCTGCCCGGCGCCGTGAGCGTCTGGCAGCTCATCGTGACACGCACGTTCTTCCAGACGACGATCCCGAACGAGCTGCTGGAGTGCTCCCGGATCGACGGAGCGAGCGACATGCGCTTCTTCGCGCAGATCGCACTGCCCCTGTCCAAGCCGATCATCGCCGTCAATCTCCTGCTCTACGGCGTCGCGACCTGGAATTCCTATTTCAACGCCCTGATCTACCTCACGGACGACTCGTTGTACCCGCTGCAGCTGGTCATGCGGAACGTTCTGCTGGGCAATTCCTTCGACCCGTCCCGTGTCCCCGGCATCAGCGCCGAGCAGGTCCTCGAGATGCAGCAGCTGGCCGCACAGCTGAAGTACGCCCTGATCATCATCGCCTCCATCCCCCCGCTCATCGCCTACCCGTTCGTGCAGAAGCACTTCGTCAAGGGCATGATGATCGGCTCCCTGAAGGGCTGACCGCACCATGACCGACACCGAACAGGGAAACTTCGTCGACCAGCTGCGGTTCGACGATGAGCCCGGCGCCTCGAAGAAGACCCTCGTCCTCCCCGGCCAGCGCAAGGTTCCGCTCTCCCGGCGCCTCCGCAGCAACTGGCAGCTGTACCTGCTGCTCCTGCCCGCCCTGATCTGGGTGGCGATCTTCGCCTACTGGCCCATGTATGGGATCCAGATCGCGTTCCGCAACTACACGCCCGTCGGCGGTCTCACCGGTTCCGAGTGGGTTGGTCTCGACCACATCGAACGCTTCGTCACCAGCTACAACTTCAGCAAGCTCCTGGGCAACACCCTCATCCTCGCCTTCTACGAGCTGCTGGCCGGCATCCCGATCCCCATCATGCTGGCCCTCGCGCTGAACGCCGTCCGTCAGAAGTACTTCTCGCGCGTGGTGCAGCTGATCACCTACGCGCCGAACTTCATCTCCGTGGTCGTCGTCGTCGGAATCCTCGTCATGCTCCTGGACCCGCAGTCGGGCATCCTTCCCCATGCGCTCTCGCTCGTGGGGATCGACGCCCCGGCCTTCCTGACCGACCCCAGCTGGTTCCGGCACACGTACGTGTGGTCCGGCGTCTGGCAGACAGCGGGCTTCAGCGCCATCATCTACCTCGCCGCACTGTCCTCGGTGCCTCCCGAGCTGCACGAGGCGGCGAAGGTCGACGGAGCCTCCCATCTGCGCAGGATCTGGCACATCGATCTCCCGGCGATCCTGCCCATCGCCGTGGTGCTCATGATCCTCTCGGTGGGCAGCATCATGAGCGTCGGTTTCGAGAAGGTGCTGCTCATGCAGAACCAGCTCAACCTCACGACCTCCCAGGTGATCGACACCTATGTCTACGAGGTCGGTCTGAACAGCCCGATCCCCCAGTACAGCTATGCCACGGCGATCGGCCTGTTCCGCAGTGTGATCGGCCTGATCCTGCTGGTCGCCGTGAACTACCTGTCCCGCCGCATCACACGCACCGGCCTGTTCTGATCTCCCGCTGACGAGCGTCCGATCCCCGATACGACGACACGCCCCGCACCTGCTGCCGAGCTCCGGCTCGGAGGCACTTCCCGTCCCCGCCGGGGACACGCTCGAGGAGGAGCACACGATGAAGGACAGCACCACGAAGACAGTGAACCGACGAGGTTTCCTCGGTCGTGCAGGAGCCATCGGCGCCACGGCAGTGGCCCTCCCGACCGCGCTGGCCGCCTGCGGCGACAAGAGCGGCGCCGCCGATGAGGAGATCGTCGGCGGGGCGGACTACGAACAGGGCAGCGCCGAGCTCGCGGTCCAGCTCGGCGACGAGGTCGAGGGCATCAACTACCCGCCCGACTATCAGGGGCCCAGAGCTCGGGTGCTCGAGCCCTTCGGCGACGGCGAGACCGAGTGCACGATGCTGGGCCGCACCATCCCGGACCTCGACTACGCCACGAACTATTACGCGCAGCACCTCGAGGAGACCACCGGGGTCAAGGTCGCCTACGAACCCGTGCCGCTCGGCGAGGACGGCGTGACCAAGGTGAACGCGATGCTCTCCGGGGGCGACCTGCCCCATGCGCTGATGACCGGGATGGGCCTGTTCTCCGCCTCCCAGGTCGCCGCCTACGGACAGCAGGGCATGTTCCTGCCCGTGGACAAGCTCATCGACGAGAACGCTCCCCACATCCGCGAGATGTTCGAGACGTTCCCGCAGATGCGCAGCCAGTTCACGGCTCCCGATGGCCGTATGTACGCGGTACCCACCATGAACGACTGCTACCACTGCAAGTCCGCCAATGTGCGGACCTGGTACAACACGACGTGGTTGGAGGGCGTGGGAGCCTCGGTGCCGGAGACTCTCGAGGAGTACGACGCCCTGATGACGGAGTGGGACTCCTACTCGGGGAAGCCGGAGAACTCCGTGCTCACCGTCACGGACGCCGACACGATGATGAACCTGTTCAACTTCTTCCTCGGCTCCTTCACGGAGGTCAGTTCCACGAACCTGCTGATGAGGAACGGCAAGGTCACCTGGTCCCCCACCGAGGACGCGTACCGGGACGGGATGATCTGGATCCAGGAGCAGTTCGCCAAGGGGCACTTCGCACCGGGGACCCTCTCCCTCACCCCGGAGAAGCTCAAGCAGCTCGGCGACGGCTCCGAAGGTCCGCGGTTCGGGGTGGTCTCCGGCGGATCCCAGGGATCGTGGACGGCCGCAGCCGATATGACCGATCCCGAGTCCGTGGCCCGCATCATGCAGCCCCTGCCGCCGATGGCCGGCCCCGGTGGCGTGCGCACCTGCGATTGGGATTGGTACCAGATCGGTTCGCCAAACTTCGTCATCACGACCTCCTGCCCCGACCCCGTCCAGATGATCCGCTGGGCGGACTATCAGTACGAGCTCGGTCTGACGGTCTCGATGGGCCGCGGTGAGCAGGGCGTCGGGTGGGATTACTCGGACAAGGGCTCCACCGGCATCGATGGCGAGCAGGCCGTGTACGAGGTCATCCCGGAGGGGGCCAATCTGACCAATCAGACGTGGTGGGAGTGGGGCCCCTCCTACAAGTCGATGTCGCAGCGGCACGGAGAAGCCGTGGAGGACGGCTCCTCCTCGATCGAGCCGTCGCTGTTCGACGCCGGAAAGGCGTACGAGCCGTATCGCATCAGCCAAGACCTCAAGGTGCCGATGCTGGCCTTCGACATGGAGCAGTCCGCCCAGGTCGGTGAGCTCGATACGAACCTTCAGCAGCATCTCAAGCAGAGCTTCGCCCAGATCGCCACCAGGAAGGCGGACTTCACCAAGGACGCCGACTGGACGGCCTACGTCGACCAGTTCTCGACGATCGGTGTCGACCAGCTGCTCAGCACCTACCAGGAGGCCCATGACGCGCAGTCCTGAGCGGACGCGCTCACGCACTGCGCGGTCTTCGACAGACCGGAGACGGGCGGTCCGGCTGCAGAACATCCGCAGCCGGGACGCCCGTCGTCTTCCGTACGGGGTGCACGATCGAAGCGTGTTCACCGCGCGCAGAGGGCGTCCACTGCTCGAATCGGGAGCCGGACGTCCCGATCGGCAGCGATCACCGGTTCGAGGACATCACGCGTCCGGTCGCTCCGTCGTCGCGCGATAGGCGATGGCAGAATCGGGCACGGGCGCGCCGGTCGCGTCGTGGACGGACGCCGCCTCGAGCACCGCGCCCTCCCCGCTGAGCTCGACCACGAGCACCGAGGCCCGCACGGTCTTCTCGAGCCGGTGGATGCGACGCACGCCGATGGTGCCCCCGGAGGCGAGCACGGTCCCGTCCTCCAGGAGGATCCGGTGGCCGGAGACCCGCTGCCCCTCCTCGAGACGCTCGACGAGCTCGACATGGTCGAAGTCCGTCTCCACCCCCAGATCGATGTGCACGGCGGAGCCGTCGGCCGTGAGCGTCCCGGGATGCGGGGAGCCGAAGCGCTGCTCGAGCGCCGCCGCGAACTCGCGCACCCGCGCGGCGTCGGCCGGATCGATGCGGCCGCGGCGGTCCGGCGGGATGTTCAGGAGCAGGTTGGCGCCCAGCCCGATCGAGCGGTCGTGGATCGCCAGCAGATGGGACAGCGACTTGGGCTCCTCCCCCGGCTGCCAGAACCATCCCTTGCGCAGGGAGACATCGCATTCCGGCGGCAGGTAGACCGCCTCGCCGGTCTCCACGACGTCGTCGTCATAGTTGTTGAGATCCGTCGAGGTCGTCACGTACTCGACAGGGTCCGCGGCCAGGCCGTCCTCGTTGCCCACCCAGCGGATGGTCGCCGGGCCCATGTTGAAGATCATCGCCTGCGGCTGCAGCTCGGCGGCGAGCGCGCCGATGGCATCCCAGTCGTACTCGCGACCGGCGGAACCCGCTCCGTCGAACCACAGCTCGGACAGCTGCCCGTAGTTCGTGCACAGCTCCCGCAGCTGGGCGAGGTAGAACTCGTCGTAGGCGGCGGCGTCCTCGTACTGCGGGGCGTTGCGGTCCCAGGGCGAGGCATACAGGCCGAGCTTCACCCCGTAGCGGGCGCAGGCGTCGGCGACCTCGCGCACCACGTCCCCTCGGCCGTCCTTCCAGGGCGAGGACGCCACGGAGTAGTCGGTGGTGGCGGTGGGCCACAGGCAGAAGCCGTCGTGATGCTTAGCGGTGACCACCACGTACTTCGCGCCCAGCTCGTGCGCGGTCCGCACCCATTCATCGGCATCCAGCTCGCTCGGATCGAAGCTCTCCGGCGTCAGAGTGCCGTCGCTCCATTCCTTCCCCGCGAAGGTGTTGACCCCGACGTGGAAGAACACTCCCAGCCCGTCGCGCTGCCAGGTCAGCTGGGCGGGAGTCGGGGTGAGCGGTGCCCGGGCGGCCCGGGGAGCGGGCGGGAACATGGTCGGCGCGTCATCGCGCGGAGTGGATGCCATGGGACCAGTCAACCAAAGATCGGTCCTTTACGGGAAGACCGCTCCAAAACGGCTCGGATTTCGGTGCCCCGACTCCGGGAATCTCCCTTTATCCACTCTCAGACATCGGGTCTCTCCGGCGCGAGACGGTGGAACAGCTCACAGCTGCGCCCGCTACCCTCTCCTCCATGAGTCGATCCGGAGCGCCCGCGGGCCCGACGCATGTCCCTGCCTGGGTCATGCACATGAACGAGATGATCGAGCACGTCTACCTGGTGCTGCGGATCAACATCGTCTGGACCCTGCTCAGCCTGCTGGGCCTGATCGTGGCGGGCGTCGCGCCGGCCGGCGCCGCTGCGGGCGACGCTTTCATCGCCTCGCGGCACGGAGCCCCGGTGAAGGTGCTGCCTCTGATGTGGGAGAGCTACCGCCGCCAGTTCGTCAGCGCCAACCTCCGGATGCTGCCCCTCATGGTGGTCCAGCTCGGCTCGGCGTCGATGATCTGGATCGTGCTCGGCGGAGGCACCGCGAACTCGACGATGGCCGTCGTCCTGTCCGGGATCGCCGTCGTGAGCGCCGCCTGGTCCACCGTCAGCGTCGCCCTGCTGATGACGGTCCCGCGAGTCCGTCGTCAGGACCTCCTGGTGGCATGGCGGCTGGCGATCCTCCTCCCCGGGGCCCTGCCCCTGCGCTTCATCGGCCTGATCCTCCTGCTCGCCGTGTGGATCGTCGTGTGCACCGTCCTCTGGCCGGTCGCCCTCCTGGTGGGCATGGCCACCGGGATCGATATCGCCACGACCCTGCTGAGCCGACGGGTGGAGCTGCTGCTCGAGGACCTCGAGGCCTCCCGCACCGTCACCGTCTGACGCCTGTCGGAGTCGGCCGACGGGCGGCGGTGCGCCCGCCCACCCGGTCGACAAGGGATACGCTGGACGCCACGGCCGCCCCATCGCGCGCGAGAGATCACGCAGCGCTCCCCGGGTGCGCCTCCCGAGCTAGCTGGAACGGAGAACCATGGCAGACCTTGACGTCACCCGTGCGGATGCGGTGCTGATCGGCGGGGGGATCGCGAGCGCCACCCTCGCCGCGATGCTCACCGAGCTCGAGCCCGACTGGAACATCGAGGTGCTCGAGAAGCTCGACGGTCTCGGCCAGGAATCCAGCGACGGCTGGAACAACGCCGGCACCGGGCACAGCGCCCTCTGCGAGCTCAACTACACCCCGCAGGACGTCGACGGCTCGGTCAGCCCGGCCAAGGCGATCTCCATCAACGAGCAGTTCCAGGTCTCGCGCCAGTTCTGGGCGCACCTGGTGGAGACCGGCCGGATCGGCGATCCCTCGACCTTCATCCATGCCGTGCCGCACATGAGCTTCGTGCACGGGATGGAGAACGTGGACTACCTCCGTCGGCGCCACGAGGCGCTCTCGACGCACCCGCTGTTCGACCGCATGGACTTCACCACGGAGCACCGCCGGCTCTCCGAGTGGGCACCGCTGGTCACCGAGGGCCGCCCGGTCACCGAGACGGTCGCCGCCACCTACTCCCCCGACGGCACCGACGTCGACTTCGGGACCCTGACCACCCAGCTGCTGGACTACGCCGGAAGCCACGGCACCACCGTCTCCACCGGCTCCGAGGTCATCGACCTGCGCCGGATGGGCACGGACTGGGGCGTCATGGTCCGCTCCACGGCCGACGATTCGATCCGCGTCGTCCGCGCCCCGATGGTGTTCGTCGGAGCGGGCGGCGCCGCGCTCCCCCTGCTCCAGAAGTCCGGCATCGACGAGATCCGCGGCTTTGGCGGCTTCCCGATCTCCGGGCAGTGGCTGCGCTGCACCGACCCCTCCGTGATCGCACGGCACGACGCGAAGGTGTACGGCAAGGCCGCCGTCGGGGCGCCGCCGATGAGCGTCCCCCACCTCGACACCCGGTACGTGGACGGCCAGCGCTCGCTCATGTTCGGCCCCTACGCGGGCTGGTCGCCGAAGTTCCTCAAGTCCGGCAGCTACATGGACCTGTTCGAGTCCATCAAGCCGTCCAACATCACCCAGATGATGGCGGTCGCCCCGCCGAACCTCGACCTCATGGTCTACCTGGGCTCCCAGCTCGCCGCGACCCGCCATCAGCGGTTCGACGCCCTGCTGGAGTACATGCCCGACGCCCGCGAGGCCGACTGGGAGGAGGTCACCGCCGGGCAGCGCGTCCAGGTGATCGCTCCTGACGCCTCCAAGCACGGAGTCCTCCAGTTCGGCACTCAGCTGATCAGCGCCGCCGACGGCTCGATCGGCGGCATGCTGGGCGCCTCGCCCGGTGCGTCGACCGCCACGAGCATCATGCTGAACCTGCTCGGGAAGATGTTCCCGGAGCGGATCGAGCAGTGGCGCCCGACCATCACGAAGATGGTTCCCAGCTGGGGCACCCATCTGGCCGAGGATGCCGACGCCGCGCATCGTTCGCTGCAGGCCACGGCCGCATCACTGGGGCTCGAGCACCCCTGAGCCCACCGTCGGCGCCTCCCCGGGGCGCCGACGGGCCCTCGTCGCGGACGGACCGCGGCACGTCACCGTCGACCACCCACCCGGCAGGACCAGGAAGAAGGAACCCGGATGCGAATCTCCTTGATGACCACGTGCCTGGTGGACGTGATGGCACCGGACGTCGCCCGGGCCACCGTCACCCTGCTCGAGCGGCTCGGGCACCAGGTCGTCTTCGACAAGCGGCAGACCTGCTGCGGGCAGATGCACACCAACACCGGGTACTACTCCGAGGCCGCCCCGGTGGTGCGCAGCTTCGTGGACACCTTCGAGCCGTCCCTGGACAGCATCGATGCGATCGTCATGCCCTCGGGGTCCTGCGCCGGCTGCGTGCGCGAGCAGCACCAGCTCGTGGCACAGCACGAGGAGGACGCCGTGCTGGAGGAACGGGTGGCCGCCGTCTCGGCGAAGACCTACGAGCTCTCCGAGCTGCTCGTGGACGTGCTCAAGGTGACCGACGTCGGCGCCTACTTCCCGCACAGCGTCACCTACCACCCCACCTGCCATTCGATGCGCGTGCTCAAGGTCGGGGCGCGCCCGCTGAAGCTGCTCCGGGCGGTCGAGGGCATCGACATCCGCAACCTCCCCGAGTCCGACTCCTGCTGCGGCTTCGGCGGCACCTTCTCGGTGAAGAACGACGCGACCTCCGATGCGATGGTCACCGACAAAGCGGCCAACGTGGTCTCCACCAGCGCCGAGTTCGTGGTCGCCGGTGACGCCTCGTGCCTGATGAACATCGGCGGCAAGCTGCGCCGCACGAACAGCAACGCCACAGGACCGCAGGCCGTGCACCTCGTCCAGATCCTCGCCTCCACCCAGGAGGATCCCTTCATCCCATCCGAGACCATCCTGGGAAGGGCCTCATGAGCACCGTCGACCTCGGCATCCCGACGATCCGCCCCCAGTACGCCTCGCCGTCCTCGAACCTGCGCGGCACGCAGTCCTTCCCGGAGGCCGCGCGCGGTGAACTCGATGACGAGACGCTGCGCGGGAACCTCAGCCACGCCACCTCCACCATCCAGTCCAAGCGGGCGTCGGCGGTGCGCGAGGTGCGTGACTGGCAGAAGCTCCGCAACGCCGGCAGCGCCCTGAAGTGGCAGGTCACCGATCATCTCCCGGAGCTGCTGGAGCAGCTCGAGGAGTCCGTGACCGCTGCCGGCGGCGTGGTGCACTGGGCCCGTGACGGCGACGAGGCCGGAGAGATCGTGACCCGTCTCGCCCTCGAGCGCGGCGCCGAGGAGATCCTCAAGGTGAAGTCGATGGCGACCCAGGAGATCGCCCTGGACGAGACCCTCGAGCACGCCGGGATCCGCACCATCGAGTCGGACCTCGCCGAGCTCATCGTGCAGCTCGCCGGCGACACCCCCTCCCACATCCTCGTCCCCGCGATCCACCGCAACCGCGCCGAGATCCGCGAGATCTTCCTGCGGGCGATGCCGGACCTGGATCCGTCGATCACCGACGAGCCCGCGGAGCTGGCGGACGCGGCGCGTCGCTTCCTGCGCGAGAAGTTCCTGGACATGCCGGGATCGGTCGCGATCTCCGGGGCGAACTTCGCCGTCGCGGACACCGGAACCCTCGTGATCGTCGAGTCCGAGGGCAACGGCCGCATGTGCCTCACCCTGCCCAGGACCCTCATCTCCGTGGTCGGGATCGAGAAGATCATCCCGTCGTTCCAGGACCTCGAAGTGTTCCTGCAGCTGCTGCCGCGCTCCTCCACCGGGGAGCGGATGAACCCCTACACGACGCTGTTCACGGGAGTCACCCCGGGCGACGGCCCCGAGGAGTTCCATCTGGTGCTGCTGGACAACGGCCGCAGCGCCGTGCTCGAGGACCCGGAGGGCCGCAGCGCCCTGCACTGCATCCGCTGCTCGGCCTGCCTGAACGTGTGCCCGGTCTACACCCGGACCGGCGGCCATGCCTACGGCTCCACCTACCCCGGTCCGATCGGGGCGATCCTCTCGCCGCAGATGACGGGCATGCACGGGCCGGACGACCCCAACACCTCGCTCCCCTACGCCTCGAGCCTCTGCGGTGCCTGCTACGACGTGTGCCCCGTGAAGATCGACATCCCCAAGATCCTCGTGCACCTGCGCGCGGAGGAGGTTGACCAGCGCCGGGAGACCAAGGGCGAGTTCCGCGGCACCTGGGACGTGGCGATGAAGGGTGCCAGCACCCTGATGAGCTCCCCCGGCGCCTATGACAAGGCGGTGCGCGCCGCCGGCCCGCTCTCGAAGGTGCTGCGCGGCAAGAACATCGGGAAGGTTCCCGGGGCTGTCCCGCTGGTCCCGGGATGGACCGACCACCGGGACCTGCCCAAGCCCGGTCAGTCCTTCCGCAGCTGGTGGGACGCCCGCGAGAAGGACGACGACGCCCCCACCCGCGGCGAGGAGCAGGCATGAGCGACTGGACGGACCAGCGACCGGTCCACACTCCCGGGATGAGCGCCAAAGAGGAGATCCTCGCCCGCGTGCGCACCGCCCTCGCGGCCCCGCGCCGTGACGCCGTCACCGAGGCCGAGGACGTTCCCCGCGACTATCAGCGCGCCGACGCCAAGCAGGAGGTCTCCACCGACCGGGGCAAGGTGCGCGACGTGCTGGTGCAGCGCCTCGAGGACTACACCGCCGTCGTGCATCGCACCACGGCCGACGGGATCCCGGCGGCGATCGCCACCGCCCTCGGCTCCGCACGCCGCGTCATCGTGCCGCCGGGGCTGCCGGAGACCTGGACCGGGTCCGTGGACGCGACGGTGATCCAGGACGACGGCACCGCCTCCCCCCGGGACCTCGACGCGATCGACGCCGTCCTCACCGGCTGCCACACCGCGATCGCCCTCACCGGCACCATCGCGCTGCGCGCCGACGACCGCGGGGGACGACGGGCCATCACCCTGGTCCCCGATCACCACATCGTGGTCGTCGAGGACGAGCAGGTGGTGCTCGGGGTCCCCAAGGGCATCGAGCGCATGGGCACCGACCCCGGAGCACCCTGGACGATGATCTCCGGACCCAGCGCCACCAGCGACATCGAGCTCAGCCGCGTCGAGGGTGTCCACGGGCCACGTCGGCTCGACATCGTCCTCGTCGAGCCCGAGCCCGAGCCCGAGCCGGGGTCAGATTCCGGGCCCAAGCATCCGGCCGCGCCGGAGAGCAGAGAACGGCGCACCCAGCGCACCCCTTCCGATCAGGACCACCAGGAGAAGACCGCATGAGCGACCGCCTGCCCGCTGCAGACACCCAGACCTCCCCCACCGGCGACGTCAGCAGGGACCGCGGTGAGCTGTTCGTGCTGATCGCCGGCGACTACCGGGCCGAGATCTCGGCGCTCGGCGCCGTCGTCGAGGCCCTCACCGTCGGGGGCCGCGACCTGCTGGTGAGCAACCCCGAGCAGGGCCCCATACAGTTCTTCCGCGGAGCGGTCGTGGCACCCTGGCCCAACCGGATCGGCGACGGCGCCTACACCTGGGACGGCCAGCAGATCCAGACCGCGCTCACGGAGCCCGAGCGCGGCAATGCTCTCCACGGTCTGATCTCGTTCCAGGCCTTCACCCCGGTCGACGTCGCCGAGGACGCGATCACGCTGCGCACCGAGCTGTTCCCCTCCCCCGGGTATCCCTTCCACCTGGTGCTCACGGTCCACCACGCCGTGGACGCCGACGCCGGCCTGACCACGACCGTCTCGGCCCGGAACATCGGCCATCAGGATGCTCCGTACGGCGTCTGCCCCCACCCCTATCTGGTGGCCGGGACGGAACCCCTCGATGAGTGGACGCTGCAGGTCGAGGCGGGCACGGTGCTCACCGTCACCGAGGATCGCCTGCTCCCCACCGGCACCGAGCGCATCGCCCCCGGGAGCGACTTCGACTTCAGCCGTCCGCGCACGATCGGTCCGCTGTTCATCGATCACGCCTTCACGGATCTCGGGCGCGATGAGGACGGCATCACCACCGTGACCGTGACGGCCCCCGGAGGGACCGGCGTCGCGCTCACCGCGGGGACCGAGTGCGGCTGGCTGCAGGTGCACACCGGTGATCGTCCGGAGCCGGAGAACAATCGGCTCGGCCTCGCCGTGGAGCCGATGACCTGCCCGCCCGACGCCTTCCGCAGCGGCACCGACGTGGTGCGCCTGGCCCCGGGCGAGGACTTCTCCGCGAGCTGGTCGATCCGCGGCTGGTGAGCTGAGCCCGGCTCTGGCCAGGCCCAGTCCGAACCGACCCAGCTCTGTCCGGCCGATCCTTCCCGGCCTCGGCATGGCGAGAGCCCGTCACCTCGAAAGGTGACGGGCTCTCGTCATGCCGGGATGCACTCCCCGGGAGGCTGCTGCGCGATCAGTTCGCGTGGGCATCCTCGTACGCCGTGCGGATGGTGCCGGAGATCCGGCCACGGTCGGGAACCTCGTAGCCTGCCTCCCGCGCCCACTCGCGGATGCGTGCGGAATCGTTCGAGCCGCCGGAGCGACCGGACGCGGTCCCGCGGCTGCGACGACCGCCGACACGACGGGCCTTGCTGACCCAGGTGCCCAGCTCCTCGCGGAACTTCCGGGCGTTGTCCTCGGACAGATCGATCTCGTAGGCGACGCCGTCGGCGGCGAAGCTCACGGTCTCGGCGGCCTGACCGCCGTCGAGATCATCGACGAGCTCCACGTAAGTCTTCCGTGCCATAGGGGTACTCCCTCGCTGGTCTGCGTGTTTCTGAATCCACGAACTCTGGATGAGTTCGCGAGCGCCACCTAGTATCCATTGCGAAGGAGAGATTATCAATCTGTATCGCAGAATCACTTCCGCACGGTGATCCTATTCATCCGTCGGATGGAGTTCCCGAAAATCCTTCTCCGCCTGTCGCTGAGCTTCCCGCTCCTGCCGATCCGACCGCAGAATTGCCCGCATCACGAACCAGAACAGGAGTCCGACGCCCAGAGACGGCAGGAGAGATCCAGCTTCGAAGAAGAATCCGCTGTCCATCTCAGGCCTCCGGCTTCACGAGCGGGAACAGGATCGTCTCGCGGATTCCGAGGCCCGTCAGCGCCATGAGCAGGCGATCGACGCCCATTCCCATGCCGCCCGTCGGCGGGAGCGCGTACTCCATCGCCTCGAGGAAGTCCTCGTCCAGACGCATCGCCTCGTCGTCGCCCTGGGCGGCCAGACCCGCCTGCTGGGCGAAACGCTCACGCTGGATGACAGGATCCACGAGCTCGGAGTAGCCGGTGCCCAGCTCGAAACCGCGCACGTACAGATCCCACTTCTCGACGACACCGGGCGTCGTGCGGTGGGCACGGACCAGGGGGCTGGTCTCGACCGGGAAATCGCGCACGAAGGTGGGCTCGTACAGGTGGTCGCCCACGCGGTTCTCGAAGAGCTCCTCGACGAGCTTGCCGTGCCCGAACTTCGGATGATCGAGATCGAGGTCCAGGGACCGTGCTATCTCGCGCAGGCGCTCCGGCGTCGTCTCCGGGGTGATCTCCTCGCCGAGGGATTCGGAGAGCGATCCGTAGACCGTGATCTTCGCCCATTCCCCGCTGAAGTCGTATTCGGATCCATCCAGGAGCGTGACGACCTGCGAGCCGGTGGCGCGCTCGGCGGCTTCCTGAACAAGAGTCTGGGTGAGATCGCCGATGGAGTCGTAATCGCCGTATGCCTCATACGCCTCGAGCATCGCGAACTCGGGCGAATGCGTCGAATCCGCGCCTTCATTGCGGAAGTTGCGGTTGACCTCGAAGACCCGTTCCAGGCCGCCCACCGCCGCACGCTTCAGGTACAGCTCCGGGGCGATCCGCAGGAACAGATCGAGATCGAAGGCATTCATGTGGGTGACGAACGGGCGCGCCGCGGCGCCGGAGGGGATCACCTGGAGCATCGGGGTCTCGACCTCGACGAACTCCCGGGAGTGGAAGGACTCGCGCAGGGAGCGCATCACCTGGGCGCGCTGGCGCACGGTGTCCCGGGCCTGCTGGCGCACGATCAGGTCGACATAGCGGTGACGGACCCGCGACTCCTCGGAGAGGTCCGCGTGGAGCACGGGGAGGGGGCGCACCGCCTTCGCCGCCATCTGCCAGGTATCGGCGAACACGCTGAGCTCGCCACGACGGGAAGCTCCCACGCGACCGTGGAAGAACACGTGGTCGCCGAGGTCGACGTCCGCCTTGAGGTCGGCGAGGCGCTGCTCCCCGATCTCCGCGAGCGAGGCCATGATCTGCAGCCGCTGACCGGCGCCGTCCTGGATGGTCACGAAGGCGAGCTTGCCGGTGTTGCGCTGGAACACGACGCGACCGGCGACGCCCACGACGTCCTCGGTCTCCTGGCCCGCCTCCAGGTGCCCGTAGGCCTCCCTCACGGCGGCGACGGTGGTGGTGACGGGGACCGAGACCGGGTAGGCCTCCTCGCCCCGTTCGAGCAGGCGCTCCCGCTTTGACTTGCGGACCGCTACCTGGTCGGAGGTGTCCGTGGGGTCGAGGGCAGGTGCGTTCTCAGTCATGATCCGCATTCTCTCATCACTCCCCGTGGAAACGCTGGTCTCCTCAGGGAGCTGTCACCACCACCACAGCGGCATCCAGCAGAC
Organism: Brachybacterium tyrofermentans; assembly: GCF_039526165.1. Taxonomy (NCBI): domain Bacteria; kingdom Bacillati; phylum Actinomycetota; class Actinomycetes; order Micrococcales; family Dermabacteraceae; genus Brachybacterium; species Brachybacterium tyrofermentans. The sequence goes on along the minus strand of NZ_BAAAIR010000003.1, from coordinate 117,368 downwards.
GGGTGCCCTCCACGCGCCCTGCGAGGGTCACGAGCACCTCACCGCGATGGTCGGCGTCGATCTCCTCGAGAGTGCTGGGATCCAGCGCGAGGGCATAGGCCCACTCGATCTCGGCACGATCGACGGCGGCCGCGAGAGCCTCTCGCAGGGCGGCGTTCGAGGGCGCGGCGTCCTGCGCCGAGGCCAGGGTGCGGGACAGGGCCAGCGCCTGCTCCCGCCCCTGATCGGTGAGGTAGACGTTGCGGCTGGACCGCGCAAGGCCGCTGTGCTCGCGCTGGATCTCGATCGGCTCGATCCGCACCGGGAGGTCGAGGTCGGCGACCAGCTGCTGGATGATCGCGACCTGCTGCGCGTCCTTGCGCCCGAAGACGGCCAGATCCGGCCGCGTGAGCTGCAGGAGCTTCGTGACCACGGTGACGACCCCGTCGAAGTGCCCCGGCCGGGCCGCGCCCTCGAGGATCGTGCCGGCGCGTCCGGCGGTCACCGAGACGGTGGGCGGCAGCACCGGGTACATCTCCTGGACCGACGGGGCGAAGACGAGGTCGACGAGCCCGTCGACGAGGGCGAGGTCCTGCTCGAGGACCCGCGGGTAGGCGTCGAAGTCCTCCCCGGGGCCGAACTGGAGCGGGTTGACGAAATCGGTGAGGATCACGTGATCGGCGATCTCCCGGGCACGGTCCACCAGCGCGAGGTGGCCCTCGTGCAGGGCGCCCATGGTGAACACGGCCGCGACGGTGCCGTCCAGCCTCGCGCGCGCCTCGCGCAGCTGCGCCTTGGTGGTGAGCAGTGCGGTGTCGCGATCCGGCGTCCGGCCGTCGGCCGATGCGAGGTGCTGACCGGCCCCCGGGGCAGGGTTCTGTCCGGCCTCCGGTGCGAGGTCCGGTCCGGCGGCCGACGCGGAATGCTCTCCGGCGCCCGGCGCGGCCTGTGGTGCGGTGCTCATGCGTCCTCCCTGGGCGGGTTCTCCTGGAGCAGCGCTCGGATCTGCTCCCGGCTGCCCTCCGGGATCTTCGCACGTGACAGGGCCGCGAGCGCGAGGGCGCGATAGGTGTCACCGGTATCACCGCGCACGCCGCGCTCCCCCGTCGCGTCGAGATCGTCGAGCGCCTCGAGATGCGCACCCACGGTCCCGGCGTCGCCCCGCATCACCGGTCCGGTGAGCGCCTTCGCCCCATGGCGCAGGGATTCCTCGAGCGCCGCCTCCAGCAGGGGCCGCAGATACGCGCCGGGATCCTCGACGCCGATCCGGCCGAGCGCCTCACGGGCCTGGTCCACGAGGACCACGAGATGGTTCGCCGCATGGGCGAGGGAGGCGTGGTACAGCGGCCGGTCCCCCTCCGCCAGCACCTCGACCTCCCCGCCGAGCTCGACGACGAGGGCCGCGGCGACCGGGAGGAAGGTCGCCGCGGAGGTGATCGCCATCGGGCAGCCGACGAGCCGGGCCAGATCTGTCCGGGTGCCGGTGAAGGTCATGGCGGGATGAATGGCGAGGGTCGCGCATCCAGCCTCGGCCAGGGGCGCCAGCACGTCGGTCCCGTAGCGGCCGGAAGTGTGCACGACCAGCTGCCCGCCCGGCGAGAGACCGGTGGCGGCGATCCCGGCGACGAGCGGTACGAGCTGGTCATCGGGCACGGCCAGCAGGAGCATCTCGCTGCGTTCGACGATCGCGGGCACGTCCAGCAGCGGGGCGCCGGGCAGCAGCTCCTCGGCCCGTTCGCGGGAGGCGTCCGAGACCGCGTAGACCCCGGTGATCGCGTGGCCCTCGGCGCGCAGGGCTGCGCCGAGCACGGCCCCGACGCGACCGGAGCCGATGATTCCGATGCCGAGCCGTGGTGCGTTCATCGATCCTCCAGGAGTTCATCAGGGGCGGGCGCTGCCGACTGGGTCGGTGCTGGCGACTGGGTGGGCGTCGCCGACAGCCGACCCAGAGCGGGCTGTGGCCACTGGTCACGATCGCGGTAGCGCCGCAGCGTCCGGGCATCGAGCGCCAGGGCACCGTGCAGAGCACGAGCGTCCTCGCGGGCGAGGCCGCTCAGGTCCAGGGAGGTGTCCCCCGCGATCCCCACCGACAGGTCGAGCACCCCGAGCCGTCGGGCGAGCGGGCCGTCCTGGAGGGTGAGCTCCTGGATGCGTTCACGCGGGATGATCTGCACGGTCCGCGCCAGCACCCCGCTGCGGTGGATCACGGCCCCGGGCAGCAGCACGGTGACCTCGGTGCGTCGAGCGATCCAGTACGGGCGGGCCGGCGTGCGCAGACCCTCGATATCTCGCGCCCTCGCCGTCATCAGGTGCTCGAGGGTTCCGAGGTCGTCGTCGGTCCCGAGCGGGGCGGCGAGGTGGCTGAGCGTGGCGCCCAGCTCCTCCGAGGTGCCGACGGGCAGGACGTGCTCGGCCCCGTTCTCGTCGGAGTCGTCGATCCCGGCCACGGTCACGGACACGGCGGTCCAGCCGGGGGTGCGCCACAGCAGCGGCCGGCGCAGCTGGAAGCGCTGCACGCGCCCCGAGGCGATGTTGTCGGTCCGCGTGTTGGCCAGGCCGCGACGCATCCGCAGCCCGCGGTCGGTGTCGCGGGAGACGAAGCCCCAGCCGGACTCGATCCGGCCGAAGATGTACTTCGGGATCGTGATCGCAGTGGGCGCCAGGGCGATGATCACGGCGAAGGACAGGCCGTCCTGCCAGATCGCGAGGCCGATCGCGACGAGGACGCCCACGATGCTCATCACGGTCCCGATGAGGAACCCGAGGTCCCGAAGGAGCGAGCGCAGGAGTCGCCCGGTGGGGATCTTCGCGATGAGCTCGCCGTCGGTGACGCCGTCGTAGAGGACGTTCTGGAACGTGCCCGTGCGGTCATGCCCGATGCCCTCGGACCCAGCTTCCTGCGATCCTGCGCCCTGGGGCCCGGTGCCCTGGGATCCGTTGCGCTCGATCCGCGAACCCTCGAACTGCGCACCGTCGATCCCCGCACCCTCGATCCAGGCTCCCTCGGTTCCGGCATCGTCCGCGGTGTCCCGGTCCGTCTTCTCGGAGCGGGACTCCGCGGCCCTGGCGGCGACCCCGAGGATCTGGCGGCGCAGCTGCTCGGCGTCCACGGACTTCACGTACTCGATGTCGAGGTACGACTCCCCGCCGCCCGCGACCTCGACCCGGACCTTCGCCAGTCCCAGCACGCGAGCCAGCAACGGCCGCTCGACGGAGACCGACTCGATGCGCGCCCGCGGTGCATATTCGCGGGACTTGCTGATCACGCCGGTGTGCAGGGAGACGCCCTCGTCGTCGACCGCGTAGGTCGTGAACCACCAGCTGATCGAGGAGAGCGCGATGGCGATCACCACGGCGGCCAGGATGACGCCGGCGCCGATGAGCGCCTTGGTGACCGAGAAGTCGTTGACGAGCCGTGCGATGTTCTGGGCGGAGACCACCGCGATGATGCCGACGACGATCTTCCAGCCGCTCACCAGCGGGGTGATCGGGTGGGTGCGGCGACGCGCGGCCGTGTCGGTGCCGGGCTCCACCGCGGTGCTGTCTGCGGCGCTGCCTTCCGCCGTGCTGTCCGCGGCGCCGTCTGCAGTGCTGCCCACGGCGGTGCCGCCGTGCCCGGTCTCGTTCTCGGCGTCGTCGGGCCCCGCGGAGGGGTGCTCGGACCCTGCGGTGGGGTGCTCGGTCGCACTCACAGCGCGGCCATGATCTCGAGGCCGCGCTCGGTCAGCATCGCCCGCAGGCGCTCGGCCTCCTGCTTGGGCAGACCGGGCAGCACGACGGTGGACCCGCCCGCGGCCGTGCTCACGGTGAGCTTCGCGAGGCCGTAGCGACGGTCCACCGGGCCCTCGTCGATCTTCACGGACTGCACGCGGCCGTACGGGATCGTGTGCACGGAGCGGAACATGATGCCGCTGGCGATCGTGAGATCCTCCTGCGCGTCGAGGTAGCCGATCGCGCGCACCCGTCGCGGAGTGAGCAGGAGGCTCTGCAGCAGGATGATCAGCGGCAGCACGCCGATCGGGGCGAGCCACCACAGGTCGGTCAGCACCGCCGCCACGATCGCGCCCGCGATCAGGAGCACCCAGATCACATATCCCACGATGCTCGCGACGTAGCGGGCGGGCACCAGCCGGGGCGAGACGGGGCGCAGCGCGCCGGTGCCGAGGAGACCGTCCGGGGTGTCGGGAAGCGTCGGCGCCGTGGGGACGACATGCATCGACGCCGTGGGGCGCTCAGTGGGGTCGGGAGCGGAAGTCATGGTCACCATCGTGTCACCTCGTGCGCGCCGCGCCATCCGACCTCCGGGGGAGGTTTCCGCTCCCGACAGTGTCCTGCCCCGCCGATCGTCGGGGTCCGGGGCCGACGTTCAGCCGATCCAGCAGGTTCAGCCGGGCTCAGCGCCCGAGCCCGGCGCTCTCTCCGGTGCTCTCGCCGCTGCCCTCGCCGTCGTCCGGAGGCAGCTGTCCCCAGCGCTCGACGACCACGCCGAGGATCCCGAGCGCGATCCCGACCACGGCGGCGGCGACGGTGGGGAGCACGGCTCCGAGCGGGTCCCCGTTCCCGGTGACGACCAGGAACAGGGCCTGCCCGGTGAAGATGCCGCCCACCACCGTGCCGGTGTAGGCACAGGCACGCGCCAGCAGCACGGTGCGGAAGGCCGTGGGGAGATCGATCTGATGGCGACGCGGGGCGAGGCTCGGATGCACCCGGCGCTCCTCGCTCTCGGCCATGTAGCGGCGCAGCGGGATCCCATAGGCCAGCAGCACCCCGCCGAGAGCGAGCATCACCACGGTGGTCAGCCAGCCCGCGATCGGCAGGGAATGGCCCCGCGCGGCGAGGGTTTCGAGCATCTGGGCACCGAACCCTGCACCGACCACGAGGATCAGCAGCAGGATCGGCAGATTGAGTGGCTTCATGGGCGACCGAACCCGGGGATCGTCGGGCCGGGCCGCAGGCCGTCGCGATCCTCGGCGTGCGCGAGGAGCTCGGCGATCGGACCGAGGCCCGGCATCTCGGCATCGGGCCGGGCGGCGTGCCACGGAGCGAGCACGAAGGCCCGTTCGTGGGCACGGGGATGCGGGAGCGTGAGCTCCTCGTCTGCGCTCACGCTCTCGCCATAGGTGATGACGTCGACGTCGAGCGTGCGGGGCCCCCACCGGACCAGGCGCTCACGATGCGCATCGCGCTCAGCGCGGTGCGCCGCCTCGAGCAGATCGAACGGCCCCAGGACGGTGCTCACGCCGATGGCGGAGTTCAGGAAGGCGCCCTGCCCGTCGGGCCCGCCGACAGGGGCGGTCTCCAGCACGGGGCCCGTCCAGCCGATCTCGATCCCGTCGGTCCGCCCGAGCAGGTCCAGGGCGCGGGCCAGATGCGATTCCCGGTCGCCGAGGTTCGTGCCCAGGGCGAGGACGGCCTCGACAGGGGCCGCGTCGCGGGTGATGGTGATCGCGACGTCGCCCACCGGCAGACCGACGGGGGCCGAGGGCTTGTGCACCCGCACCTCCACACGGCGCACGAGCGGGTGCCCGGTGTCGGTGAGGATCCGCTGCGCGATGCGCTCCGCGAGGGTCTCGACGAGGTCGTGGGAGCCGCTGCCGATCTCCTCGTGCACCGCGGCGGCCACCTCCGCGTAGTTCACGGTGCGCGAGAGCGCGTCGCGGCGGCCGGCCGGAGCGGTCGACAGATGGAGCGCGACGTCGACCACGAACTGCTGGCCGAGATCCTTCTCCTGGCTGAGCACGCCGTGCCGGCCCCAGGCCCGGATCCCGGTCACCTCGATGCGGTCGAGCTGATCGAGCGCGCGACCGGGGTGCGAGCTGCCCGGGAGGGACGGTTCAGGACCTGCGGTGGTGGTCATCGGCGGGCGCTCCTGCGCAGTCGGTCGCCGACGCGCACGGCGGCGAGGGTGGAGGGGACCTCGTGGACCCGGACCGCCCAGGCGCCATGCTCGGCGCTGTAGGCGCTGATCGCGGCCGTCGCGGCGTCGCGGTCCACGCCCAGCGAGCTCACGAAGCGCTTGCGGGAGGCCCCGATGAGGATCGGCAGCCCGTGGGAGGCCATCCCGTCCCAGTCGGCGAGGACGTCCCAGTTCTGGTCCCCGGTCTTGGAGAACCCGAGACCGGGATCCGCCACCAGGAAGCGGTCCTCGACGCCGGCTTCGCGCAGCGCGGTCAGCCGGTCCTCGAGCTCGATGGCGCTGTCTCGCGCCGCGTCCTCGTACACGGCCAGCTCGTTCATGACGTCGCTGTGGCCGCGCCAGTGCATCGCGATGAAGACCGGGGGCGTGCCGCGACCTGTGCGCAGCCGCGCCGCCTCGCTCCCCATGTCGACATCGGCCCGGCCGGCGGAGACGTCGTTGACGATGAGGGCTCCCGCCTCGACGCTGGCGGCGGCGACCGAGGACCGCATGGTGTCCACGCTGATCACGACGTTCTCCGCGGCCAGGGCGCGGACCACGGGGATCACCCGGCGCAGCTCCTCGTCCTCGTCGACCCTGGGCGCCCCCGGCCGGGTGGACTCGCCGCCGACGTCCACGATCGCGGCGCCCTGGGAGACCAGCAGCCTCCCGTGCGCGATCGCAGCGGCCAGGGTGAAGTGCTCCCCGCCGTCGGAGAAGGAATCAGGAGTGACGTTCAGGACGCCCATGACCAGGGTGTCCTCCCCGGCGAGACGCTCCGGGAGTCCCTCCGGGCGCTGGCGTGCCGCGGGGCTCATGGGGTCACGCCCGGTTGATGAGGCTCATGGCCTCGGCCCGGGTGCTGGAACTGTCGCGCAGCATGCCGCGCACCGCGCTCGTGACCGTGCGGGCGCCCTCGGCGCGCACGCCCCGCATCGACATGCACATGTGCTCCGCCTCGATCACCACGATCGCACCGGCCGCGCCCAGCTCGCTCATGAGGGCGTCGGCGATCTGGAAGGTGAGCCGTTCCTGCACCTGCGGCCGGCGGGCGTAGACGTTCACGAGCCGGGCGAGCTTGCTGAGCCCCGTCACCACGCCGCCGTCGGGGATGTACCCCACGTGCGCGGTGCCCACGAACGGCAGCAGATGGTGCTCGCACATCGAGTGGAAGCCGATGTCCCGCACCAGCACGAGCTCCTGGTGGTCGATGTCGAAAGTGGTCGACAGCGGCTCCCGGGCGTCCTGGTCGAGCCCTTCGAAGACCTCCGCATACATCCGCGCCACCCGGGCCGGGGTGTCCTGCAGGCCGTCCCGGTCCGGATCCTCGCCGATCCCGGCGAGGATCTCCCGGACCGCCGCCTCGACGCGGGGGTGATCGATGGTCATCTCAACGAGCCGTCCCGTCGCCCTCGGGGGCATCGTCGCGGCGGGAGGGCCCGTAGCCGGAGTTCCCGTCCTGGTCCCCGCTCGGACCGTAGCCGCCGGAGCCGTAGCCGCCGGATCCGCCGGGGCCGTAGCCACCGGGACCGGAGCCTCCGGGACCATAGCCTCCGCCGCCGCCGGGGAGGTCGCCATGCGGCGCACCCGGGATCGAGGGGCCGTCGTCACCGGGGTGCGGCAGCTCGGGGGCACCGGGGCTGAGGGGCTCGCCCGCGTCGTGGGACTCCGCCCCCGTCGCCGTGGTGCCGCTGCCCGCCTGCGGGGCCGCGAGCGCCGGGCGCTCCTGGCTGGACTGCCACACCTCGCGCAGCGGTCGCTTCGTGACGTCCGTGAAGATCGCGGCGAGCTCGTGCTCGTTCAGGGTCTCCTTCTCGAGGAGCTCCTCCACCAGGCGGTCGAGCACGTGGCGGTTCTCCACGATCACGGACCAGGCCTCGTCCAGGGCGGTGTCCAGCAGGCGGCGCACCTCCTGGTCGATGATGCTCGCAGTCTCGGCGCTGAAGCGGGGCGCCTGGCCCTGCTGCATGCCCACGAAGACCTCGTCCTGCTCGCCGGAGAGCGCGACCTGGCCGACGCTGTCGCTCATGCCGAGCTGCATGACCATCGCGCGGGCGATCTTGGTGGCGTTCTGCAGGTCCGAGCTGGGACCGGTGGTGACGTCGTGGAAGATGCTCTCCTCCACGGCGTAGCCGCCCATCGCGTAGGCCAGGCGGTCCAGCAGCTCGTTGCGCGACTGGTAGTTGCGGTCCTGGGTGGGGACCACCATCGTGTAGCCGCCGGCCCGGCCGCGCGGCAGGATCGTCACCTTGGTGACCGGCGCGGAGTTGTTCATCGCCGCAGCGACCAGGGCGTGACCGCCCTCGTGGTACGCGGTCATCTGGCGCTCACGCTCGGTCATCACCTTGGAGTAGCGCTGCGGCCCCATGGACACGCGGTCGATGGCCTCGTCCAGAGCGCGGTCGTCGATGATCTGGTTGCCGCTGCGGGCGGTCAGCAGCGCCGCCTCGTTGAGCACGTTGGCGAGGTCCGCACCGGACATCCCGATGGTGCGCTTGGCGACGGCCTCGAGGTCGACGTCGTGCGCGAGCGGCTTGCCCTTGGCGTGCACACCGAGGATGTGCAGGCGGCCCTTGAGGTCCGGGGCCTCCACACCGATCTGCCGGTCGAAACGGCCCGGGCGCAGCAGCGCGGGGTCGAGGATGTCGACGCGGTTGGTCGCGGCGATGAGGATGACGTTCTGGTTCTCGTCGAACCCATCCATCTCCACCAGCATCTGGTTCAGGGTCTGCTCGCGCTCGTCGTGCCCGCCGCCCATGCCGGCGCCGCGGTGACGGCCCACGGCGTCGATCTCGTCGATGAAGATGATCGCCGGGGCGTTCTCCTTCGCGGTGGAGAAGAGATCGCGCACGCGGCTCGCGCCGACGCCCACGAACATCTCCACGAAGTCGGAGCCGGAGATCGAGTAGAAGGGCACGTTCGCCTCACCGGCGACCGCCTTGGCCAGCAGGGTCTTACCCGTCCCGGGAGGCCCGTAGAGCAGCACGCCCTTGGGGATCTTCGCGCCCACCGCCTGGTACCGGCCCGGGTCCACGAGGAACTGCTTGATCTCGTCGAGCTCCTCGACGGCCTCCTCCGCGCCGGCGACGTCGGCGAAGGTGACCTGCGGGGCCTCCTTGTTGAAGAGCTTGGCCTTGGACTTGCCGAACTGCATGGCCTTGCCGCCGCCGCCCTGGGCGTTCATGATCAGGAACCAGAACAGGCCGATGAAGATCAGCAGGGGCAGGAACGAGAGCAGCAGCGTCGACCACCACGGGCTCGTGGCGATCTCGTCGGTGTAGCCCTTCTTCGGGTCGGCCTTCTGCACCGCCTCGACGACGTCGTCGCCGCGGGCGTCGACGTAGGAGAACTGGACCTGCTTGCCCTTGTCCTCCTCGCCGTCGACGAAGTTCTTCGTCAGCACCAGGTCCACCCGCTGCTGGTTGCCGTCGATGATCTTGGCCTGGTCGACGGTGCCGCCCTCGAGCAGCTCGAGACCCTGCTGGGTGTCGACCTGCTGATAGCCGTCGCGACCGAACAGGGAGAACAGGGCCATCCCCAGCAGCAGCGCCACCAGGATCCAGATCGCGACCCCGGTGAAGGGCCGACGCTTCTTGGACCTGCCGCCCTTCGCAGACTTCGCAGACTTCGCGGACTTGTCGGCCGCGGCGGCCTTGTTCTTGGTCTTGTTCTCGTTCTTGGAGGAGTCGTCCGCCATGTCAGTCCTCGTAGACCGAGCGCTTGAGCACGCCCACGTAGGGGAGGTTCCGGTAGGCCTCCGCGTAGTCGAGCCCGTAACCGATCACGAACTCGTTGGGGATGTCGAAGCCGACATACTTGACGTCGATCTCGACGCGGGCCGCCTCCGGCTTGCGCAGCAGGGCGGCGACCTCGACGCTCTTGGGGCCGCGCGAGCGCAGGTTCGACAGCAGCCACTTCAGGGTCAGGCCCGAGTCGATGATGTCCTCGACGATGAGCACATTGCGCCCGTCGATGTCCGCGGAGAGATCCTTGAGGATCCGCACGACGCCGGAGGACTTGGTGCCGGATCCATAGGAGGAGACCGCCATCCAGTCCATCTCGACGTCCAGGTCGATCGTGCGGGCGAGGTCGGCCATCACCATCACCGCGCCTTTGAGGACGCCCACCAGGATCGGGGGCTCGTCCGCGTAGTCAGCGGCGATCCGGCGTCCGAGCTCGGACACCTTCTCGCGGATCTGCTGTTCGTCCAGCAGGACCCGTTCGACATCGGGGTGGTGGTGCGTCTGAGGCACGCGGATCTCCTCCAGGGAACGTGGTGGGGTGCGTCCGCCGCGACTCACGGATCCATACGGCGCCACACCAACAGGCCGTCGCGGCGAGCGACCTCGATCCTACCCGGTACGGGTACCGAAGCCTGACCATGCCATGAGACCACCAGCGCATCGATCATGAGCACCTGGCGCCGCAGCAAGGACTTCGCGCCCGACGGGGCCCCGGCCGGCTCGGCGATCCGGCGCGCCCGACGGGAGACGTCCCGGAGGATCCGGGTACGCAGGGGCCCGGGGGCAGCGGTCAGCGCGTGCACGTCCAGCAGCAGCAGGTCCCGCTCCTCGCGCAGCTCGCCCCCGTCCCGGACCAGGGCATCCAGGAGAGCCGACGCCTCGGCATCGAGGTGGTCCGCATCCGGTCGCACCAGGTCCGCGGTACGGGCGAGGTTCTCGTCGATCTGCTCCCCGAGCACCTCCCGCAGCAGCGGCAGCGCCCGGTGCCGCACCCGGGCGCGCAGCATCGACTCATCGGCGTTCATCGGGTCCTCCCACCACTCCAGGTCGTGGAGGCGGCAGATCTCCTCGGTGTCGGCCCGGCGCAGCGCCGTGGTCTCGTCGCGGCCGCTGCCCAGGAAGGGCCGCAGCAGCGCGCCGCGGGAGCGCGGGATCCCCGCGAGGGCACGGGGGCCGGCGCCCCGTGCGAGCCCCATCAGCACCTGTTCGGCCTGGTCATCCAGCGTGTGAGCCATCAGCAGGGCCAAGCCGCCGCGATCCTCGAGGAGGGCGTCGAGCGCACTGTGCCGTGCCTCCCTGGCGGCCTTCTCGAGGCCTCCGCCCGCTGCGGGATCGACGTGGACCCGCAGCACGTGCGCGGCGACACCGAGCCGCTCGGCCTGGGCCTTCGCCCGCTCCGCGACCGAGGCCGAGGCCTCCTGCAGTCCGTGGTCGACGATCGCCGCCTCGGTCTCCAGGCCCATCCGTGACCCGACCCAGGCCGCCGTCGCCAGCAGCGCGAGCGAGTCCGCTCCCCCACTGAGCCCGACGAGGATCCGCGGGGACAGCTGACCGGCCGCGGTGTCGTCGGCCAGCTGCTCGAGCCGGCTCGCGAGCGCCACCTTGACGGAGGTCCGTGCGCGCGCCACGACGGGGGCGGGCCCGGCCATCAGAGGACCACGTCCATCAGACGACCGCTTCCCTCACAGGACCATTTCCCTCTGGAGACCTCCCGCATCAGGCGACCTTCACCATCTCGGCTGCGACGGCATCCACGGCCTCGCGGGCCGCGACGGCGTCCGCCCCGTCGAAGCCGTGCACCACGATCGAGTAGCCCGCCGTCCGACCGTCCGGCAGCACGACGACCCCGGCCAGGGTGGCGGCGCCTCCGAGATAGCCGGTCTTGCCCCGCACGAGACCGCGGGCGAGGTCCGTGTCATCGGCCGCGAAGCGCTCGGTGAGGGTCCCCGAGAGCCCGGCGATCGGGATGTCGAAGAGGATCTGCTGCAGTGCGGACTCCTCCCCGGAGGCGACGTGCGCGAGCACCGCGGAGAACAGGGCCGGCGGCACCTTGTCCTGCCGCGAGAGGCCGGAGCCGTCGTGGATCTCGAGCGCGGCGAGATCCTCCTCGCTCACGCCGATCTCCGCGGCGAGATCCCGGATCTCCGCCTCGACCGCGGCCGCAGCTCCCTGCGGGGTCGTCTCCTCGCCCCGCGCGTCGGCGACGAGATGCGCGAGCAGCTCCGCGGTCGTGTTGTCGGAGATCTGCAGGGTGTGGCGCACGATCTCCGAGAGGGGCGCCGAGTGCACCTCGACGCTCGGGGCCTCGTCCGCCGCCTGGGCGGTGGTGAGCTTCCCGGCGACCGGGAGCCCCTCCTCCTCGAGCAGCTCGGCGAAGCGGCGGGCCGCGTCACCGGCGGGATCCATGGATTTGGGTCCGTACTGCTGCCCGTCGAGCCACCCCTCGTCCAGGGCGAGCGTGGCCGTCGGCGTCACCCATCCGCCGGCGGCCCCGTTGTTCCCCCAGGCGGGATTGGCGCCGCCTGCGAGGTAGGAGTCGTCCAGGGCGAGGGAGACCTCGGTGCTGCCCTGCTCCGTCGCGAGCGCGACGGTCTTGACCGCGAGATCACGCAGGTCCTCCTCGCTGAGAGTCATGTCACCGCCTCCCTGGAGCGTGACGAGACCGTCCTCGACGGTGGCGCGGGTGGTGAGCACCTCGTCCCCGGTATAGAGGCGCAGCACGGCGGCGGCGGTCAGGAGCTTGATGGTCGAGGCCGGGGTCCGCGCGACATCGGCATCCCGAGCGGCGAGCACCTCCCCGGTATCGGCGTCGACCACGCTGAAGGCGAGCCCTCCGGCGACGACGGGATCCTCCGCATGCGATGCCATGCGTCTCTCCAGGTCAGCAGCCTTTTCGAGGTCCGGCTCAGGGGCGACCTCCGGGCCCGGCGCGGCGGCCGGGATCCGCTCCCAGTCCTCGGCCTGCGCCTGCGGCCCGGCCTGCGGACCCTCCTGCGCGCCACGCACCGTGAGCACGCCCGGGAAGGCGTCGGTGAGATCCCCGATCAGGTAGAAGCTCCCGGGGACGACAGCGCACAGCACGATCGCCGTCGTGCGCCATATGCGCTCGGATACTGTTCCCACCATGACCCCACGATATGGTGTCCGGGTCAGAACCAGTGCCCACAGGGCCGGAGCAACGGAGCGGCTGTCGTGGAATTCGACGTAACCATCGAGATCCCTCGCGGGAACCGGAACAAGTACGAGGTGGACCACCACAACGGGCGTATCCGCCTGGACCGGATGCTGTTCACCGCCACTCGCTATCCCGATGACTACGGGTTCATCGAGGGCACTCTCGGAGAGGACGACGATCCCCTGGATTGTCTGGTCCTGCTCGAGGAGCCCACCTTCCCGGGCTGCCTGATCCGCTGTCGCGCGCTCGGCATGTTCCGCATGCGCGACGAGGCCGGCGGCGACGACAAGATCGTGGCGGTGCCTGTCGGTGACCGCCGTCAGGTCCGTCGTCAGGAGCTCACCGATGTCTCGGAGTTCCATCGGCTGGAGATCCAGCACTTCTTCGAGGTCTACAAGGATCTCGAGCCGGGGAAGAGCGTCGAGGGCGCTCACTGGGAGGGCCGCAGCGACGCGGAGGCGGAGATCCGCCGTTCCTACCAGCGTGCCGTCGGCACCGAGCACGAGAACGATTTCACGCAGGACGTGTGATCACCGGGCGGTCGCCCCGGTGTGACCGTCCTGTCCACGGACAGCAGGAGAGGGCCGGCCCCGCGGGGTCGGCCCTCTCTTGCTGGTCCTGCGGCCTGCTGCCCAGTGGCGCTCTCCCTCGAGGCGCTTTGCCCCGGTGCCCCCGGTGTCCCGGTGCCCTCAGGCTGCGAGCCTCAGCGGTCCAGGCGATCCGCCCGCGGGCCGGAGTCCGCGAGCTCGCCCTCGAGGGTCGGGGCCTGCGAGAAGATCTCCAGCATCGCGTCGACGACGGACTTCGAGACGGATCGCGCCCCGAAGCCACCGATGACGGCCCCCACGCCGAAGGGCAGGAGCCGACCCAGCCACAGCTTGCTGGAGCGCGCCACGACCCGCCGGCGCACGTACCGGGAGATCTGCTTGCTCACCAGACCGGGGAGGAAGCCGCCGCCGCCCCCGCCGAGCACGGCGTTCCACTGCAGTCCCTGCTTGCCCATCGCCTTGGCGATTATCTCGGTTCCCCGCTCACCGCTGAGCACGCCCATCAGCACCAGCCGGCGCGTGTGCTTGTCCGACATGTCCACGTCGTGGATCTCCGCGGCCGCGAGGGTCAGGAAGGCGCAGGCCTCGGCGAAGGAGACGCCCTCGCCGACGGTCAGCCCGAGAGCTGCCGCCGTACCCAGTCCGGGCAATGCGGCGACGCCGCCGATCCCCGCCCCGGTCAGGGTCATCAGGCCCGCGAAGCGCCCGGTGGCCCGCTCCAGGAGCTGTCGCGGCGTGTCCTCGGGGTGCTTCGCACGCAGCCGCCGCACATAGCTGTGCGCCAGGGGCGTCTGCACCTTCAGCGCGGCGTCGATCACCGAGAGCCAGCGCTCGTCGAGCTCCTCGCGGAGCTCACCGCTGTCATCCTGATCGATCTCCGGCGTGTTCTGGTCGCTCTTGCTCACCATCGGCTCCGTTCGTCTCGTGTCGTGAACAGGGCCAAGCTACCGCCCTCGGCTGGCAGGATGCCGACGACGGGCGGTGCGATCGACCGACGACAGGCAGTGCGATCAGCCGACGACGACCTGGCCCGCGGCGAGCTGGGTGATCTCGCCACGCAGGTCGAGCAGGCGCACAGCCTCGCTGAGGTCCTCGTAGTGCGGCGTGTAGCCCGCATCGATGAAGGAGCGCGGCACCATCAGGTCGTGGCACAGGGTGCCTGCCAGATGGTCGGTCTCGTGCTGCAGGATGCGGGCGGGCCAGCCCTGGTGCTCCTCGTCGATCTCCCGCAGCTCACCACCGGGGAGCAGCTCGACGGCCCGCACCCGCACCCGCCGGGACCGGGGCACGATCGACTGCCAGCCGTCCACGGACAGGCATCCCTCCCAGGCATAGACGCGCTGCTCCCCCAGCAGCTCGACCTGCGGGTCCAGCAGGGCGCGCAGCGCGACGGGTGAGCGCTCCAGGGGATCCTCCTCGCCCTCCTCCTCCCTCTCGGACCGGTCCTCGATGACGTAGAGGGCGAGGGGCAGCCCCACCTGAGGTGCGGCCAGGCCCACGCCCGGCGCCTCGCGCATCGTGATCGTCATGGCGTCCACCAGCTCCAGCAGGAGGTCGGTGGCCAGGCGACCGTTTGCGGTCAGCGCAGGGCGTCGCAGCGCCGGATGGCCGGCTTGCACGATCCGCAGCGGATCGGTCTCCTTCTCGCGACGGTCGAGGATCTTCCGGGTCAGCTCAGTGGTATCCACCCGCCCAGTATCCCGCAGCTCCCGCCCGTCACCGTCGAGCTGCCCGGCCGGCGCTCGACCCTCCGCCCCTACCTATGCTCCGACCTGCACTCCGACCTGCAGCGCAGGCCTCGCCGAGAACGGGCGCCCGGCCGATGGCGACACCCCTGGACAGGGTTTTCCGAAACGATGAGACGTGGGATACACTCACCGAGCCGGTGCAAGGACGCACCTCCCCGCGAGGGGCGATCGAGACCGGTGACCATCACTTCACAACGGACCGTCCGGCACGTACCTGCCGGTGAAGGAGTACCACCATGGCAACAGTGACTTTCGACAACGCATCGCGCGTCTACCCGGGCCAAGAGGCCCCGGCCGTCAACAACCTGAACATCGAGATCGCCGACGGCGAGTTCCTCGTCCTCGTCGGCCCGTCGGGTTGCGGCAAGTCGACCTCGCTGCGCATGCTCGCCGGCCTCGAGGAGATCGACGCCGGCCGCATCCTCATCGGCGATCGTGACGTCACCGACGTCCCGCCGAAGGACCGCGACATCGCGATGGTGTTCCAGAACTACGCTCTGTACCCGCACATGACGGTGGCCGACAACATGGGCTTCGCCCTGAAGATCGCCGGCAACCCGAAGGCAGAGATCCGCAAGCGCGTCGAGGACGCCGCCGAGATCCTGGACCTCACCGAGTACCTCGACCGCAAGCCCAAGGCGCTCTCCGGTGGCCAGCGCCAGCGTGTCGCCATGGGTCGTGCGATCGTCCGCTCCCCCCAGGTGTTCCTCATGGATGAGCCGCTGTCGAACCTCGACGCGAAGCTCCGTGTGTCCACCCGTACGCAGATCGCCTCGCTGCAGCGTCGCCTCGGCGTCACCACGGTCTACGTGACCCACGACCAGACTGAGGCCATGACGATGGGCGACCGCGTGGCGGTCCTCGATCGCGGCGTGCTCCAGCAGATCGACTCCCCGCGTCGCATGTACGACCACCCGAACAACGTGTTCGTGGCAGGCTTCATCGGCTCCCCCGCCATGAACCTCTTCGACTCGAAGCTCACCGATCAGGGCGTCGAGTTCGGCGGCGCTGTGATCCCGGTCGACCGGGCCACCCTCTCCGCGACCGACGAGACCTCCGTCACCGTCGGCGTGCGCCCCGAGGATCTCGAGCTCGTCGGGGACGACCAGGGCATCGCCGTCGAGGTCGACCTCGTCGAGGAGCTCGGCGCGGACGCCTTCATCTACGGTCGCCGTGCAGGCAGCGAGGAGACGGCCAAGCCGTTCATCGCGCGTGTCGATGCCCGGAACCCCCCGCTGAAGGGCGACACCGTCTACTTCCGTCCGAGCGAGGGTCACATCCACCTCTTCGACGCGAAGAACGGTCAGCGCCTGGGCGACTGATCTCCCCGCAGCGCACTCGACACGGGCGTCCGGCTTCTGCCGGGCGCCCGTCGTCGTCCCCACGATTCCGGGAAGACGGCGTGAGGTTTCCGTAGTCCAGCGGTGAAAAAAGCGCGATGAGTGGGCACTGCGGCCCGGAACGGGAGACAATGGCGCCATGGCACCCCTGGAGATCACTGCGTCCCGGGCCGATCCCGAACTGCTGGACCTCCCCTGGGACCAGCCGCTGGAGGACTGGCCCGAGGAGATCCTCGCCGCCCTCCCCCGCGGCATCTCTCGTCACGTCGTGCGGTTCGTGCGGGTCTCCGGGCGCGTCCTCGCCCTCAAGGAGATCAACCACAACCTCGCCAAGCGCGAGTACGAGATGCTCCGGCTGCTGGGGCGCATCGGGGTGCCCTCCGTGGTGCCCTTCGCCGTGATCTCCGGGCGCACGACTCCCACCGGGGAGCCGCTGGACGCCATGCTCGTCACCCGGCACCTGCAGTTCTCGCTCCCCTATCGCGCCGTGTTCAGCCAGGTCTCGCGCGAGGACACCGCCCAGCGCCTGCTCGACGCGCTGGCCGTGCTGCTCGTGCATCTGCACATCGAAGGTTTCTACTGGGGGGACGTCTCCCTCTCCAACACCCTGTTCCGTCGCGACGCCGGCGCCTTCGCCGCCTACATCGTCGACGTCGAGACCGGCGCCCTGCACGAGCAGCTCACCGACGGTCAGCGGGCCTACGACCTGGACCTCGCGCGGACCAACATCATCGGCGAGCTGATGGACCTGCAGGCCGGCGACATGTTCGACCCCGAGGCCGATCCGGTCGAGGTGGGCGACGACCTGGTGCGCCGCTACGAGGAGCTGTGGGCGGCTCTCACCGAGCGCGAGCGGTTCTCGGCCGACGAGCGCTGGAGAGTCTCCGCACGGATCGAGAAGCTCAACCGCCTGGGCTTCGACGTGGGCGAGCTCGAGATCACCACCGACCTCGACGGCACCACCCTGTCGATCCTTCCCAAGGTCGTCGACGCCGGTCACCACGCCCGTCGGCTCATGCGCCTCACCGGCATCGACGCGCAGGAGAACCAGGCGCGCCGGCTCCTGAACGAGCTGGACCAGTACGGCGCGGCCACCGAGCAGCA
Organism: Brachybacterium tyrofermentans; assembly: GCF_039526165.1. NCBI lineage: Bacteria > Bacillati > Actinomycetota > Actinomycetes > Micrococcales > Dermabacteraceae > Brachybacterium > Brachybacterium tyrofermentans. The sequence continues at coordinate 99,835 of NZ_BAAAIR010000003.1, read as the reverse complement.
GGCGGAAGAGGAGGAGTTCGTCGCGCACGAGTGGCTGCAGACGCAGTACGAACCCGTGGTCCGTGCGATTCCCCGCTCGATGCGCTCCAAGCTCGAGCCCCCGGAGTTCTTCCACGAGGTGCTCGAGCACAAGTGGTTCCTGTCCGAGAAGGCCGGGACCGACGTGAGCCTCGACGAGACCGTGCGGCACTACATCCTCAACGTGCTGATCCACCGGCCCGACGAGAAGTCGCTCATGACCACCGAGACCTCGGCGCTGCCGATCTTCGGCTCCTGACCAGTCCCTCCTGCGACGTGTCCGCGCCCTCCCCCACCCCCGCGCCCGTCCCTGCGCCCGCCTCTGAGCTCTCGAACCTCTCGTTCCGTGACCAGCTGAGGGTCGACCGCCTCCCGCTGCGCCTGCTGCAGATGATGGTGGGGCTGTCAGGTTTCGGGTTCTCCCTGGCGATGCTGCTGCGCTCCGGACTCGGCGGCGCCCCCTGGGACGTGCTCCACGCGGCGCTCGCCGACCGCGCGGGCCTGAGCGTGGGCACCCTCAGCATCGCCGTCAGCTTCGTCGTCCTGCTGCTGTGGATCCCGTTGCGGGAGCAGGTCGGGATCGGCACGATCGCCAATGCCGTCTGGGTCGGGGTGAGCATCGACCTCGGGATGCTCGTGCTGCCGGCCGCGCCCAACCTGACCGCAGGGATCCTGCTGGCGGTCACGGGCGTGGTGATCAACGGCGTCAGCGCCGCCGTGTACATCGGGGCGCAGCTCGGGCCCGGGGCGCGCGACGGCCTGATGACGGGGCTCTCGCGGCGACTGGGCCGGCCCGTCGGCCCGGTGCGGATCGTGCTCGAGATCCTCGTGCTCGGCACCGGATGGCTGCTCGGAGGGCCGGTGGGGGCGGGGACCTTCCTGTACGCCGTCGGGCTCGGTCCGGTGATCCAGCTGGCTCTGCCGTACGTGATCATGCCGGTGCGCGGCCTGCGCGGGTCCGAGCGCTCCGAGCGCGGGACGGCGCAGGGACGCACCGACCCGGATGTGCCCGCGGGCCCCGCCTGAGGAGCCACCCGTGGCCTGAGCGCACGACAGCACGATGACACGACAGCAGGGGCCGTCCCGGAGCGATCCGGGATGGGCCCTGCTGTCGTGGACTGCCTCGAAACGTCCGACGTGAGGGGTCAGGCTCGGCCGTGCGCCGCCCGCACCCCGGAGATCTCGTACAGGGCGATGGCCGCGGCCACCGAGGCGTTCAGCGACTCCGCGCGACCCGGCATCGGGATCGACACCACCTGGTCGCTGATCTCCCGGGCGAGACGCGAGAGGCCCTTGCCCTCGGCGCCGACCACCAGCACGGTGGGCTGGGTGCTGAGTTCGAGCCCGCGCGAGGTGACGTCGCCGTCCGCGTCGAGACCGAGCACGAACACGCCCTGCTCCTTGAGGGAGGTGAGCGTGCGGTTGAGGTTGGTGACCTGGGCGACCCGCACCCGACCGGCGGCGCCGGCGGCGACCTTCCAGACGCTCGCGGTCATCGAGGCGCTGCGTCGCTCGGGCAGGATCACGCCATGGGCGCCGAAGGCATCCGCGCAGCGCAGGACGGCCCCGAGGTTGCGAGGATCGGTGATGCCGTCCAGTGCGACCAGCAGCGGCGTCTCGAAGGCCTCTGCGGCGATCCCGAGGAGGTCGTCGACCTCGGCGTACTCGTACGCGGGCATGGTCAGGGCGACGCCCTGATGCACCGAGTGGTCCGTCATCCGGTCCAGGTCGGTGCGGGATGCCTCGGCGATCGGCAGCCCCTGCGCCGTGGCCAGGCGCATGATCTCGCGCACGCGCTCGTCGGAATCCATCCGCACCATCACCGTGAGCTGGGTCGCGGGGACCTTCTCCTCGAGCGCCTCCAGCACGGCGTTGCGCCCTGCCACCAGGTCGCTGCCCGGCGCCTTCCGGCCGCCCTTCGTGCTGAGCCCGCTGCGCCGTGCCTGGCCGCCGGATCCTGTGCCGCTTCCCGACGAGGCCGAGTACTTCTTGTGGTACGGCCTGTCCTCGGCGCGGGGCGTCGGCCCCTTGCCCTCGAGCGCTCGACGGCGCACGCCGCCGGATCCGACGGTCGCGCCCTTCTTGCCCTTGCGCATCGCGCCGCGACGCGAGCTGTTGCCTGCCATGGGTGTTCTCCTCAGTCCGTGGTCTCGAGAGTCCAGCGTGCGCCGCCCTGGCCGTCCTCGACGCGGATGCCTGCGGCGCTCAGTGCGTCCCGCAGGGCATCTGCCCGGGCCCAGTCCTTGTCGGCGCGGGCCGCTGCGCGAGCGGCCAGCTGGGTGGTGATCAGCGCATCCAGCGCGGCATGCTCCGCACCGTCGCCGCCGGTGGTGCTCGCCCAGTGCTCGGCGAGCGGGTCCAGGCCCAGCACGTCGAGCATGGCGCGCAGGCGGCCCAGCCCGGGGGCGACCTCCGCCGCTGCCGTGCCCGCGGCGAGCAGCGAGTTCAACGCCGCCTGCTCGTGGTGGACGACCGCGAGCGCCTCGGGCACCGCGAGGTCGTCGTCCATCGCCGCGACGAATGCCTCCGGAAGGGCGACGGCGGCGAGATCCGCATCGGGGCCGGCCAGCGGATCCTCGCCGAGCAGCTCCGCGGCGCGGCGGGCCGTGGCCGAGAAACGCTCCCAGACCACCTCGGCCTCGCGCATGGCCGTTCCGTTGTACTCGACCGATGCCCGGTAGTGGCCGCTCACCATGGCGTAGCGGACGGCGGCTGCGGGGTGGTCCGTCAACGCCTGAGCGGCGGTGACGAAGTTGTCCAGGCTCTTGCCCATCTTGAGCCCGTCCACGGTGAGGACTCCGGAGTGCATCCACTGCCGCGCGAAGCCGAAACCTGCGGCGTGGGACTGGGCCTGCTCGTTCTCGTGGTGCGGGAAGCGCAGGTCGAGGCCTCCGGCGTGGATGTCGAAGGTCTCCCCCAGGTACTTGCGGCTCATCGCCGAGCACTCGAGGTGCCAGCCCGGCCGGCCCCTCCCGAACGGCGTCTCCCAGGAGGCGGTGCCCGGCTCGGTGGCCTTCGCGGCCTTCCACAGGGCGAAGTCTCGAGGGTGCCGCTTGCCCGGCTCCATCTCCTCGCCGGCGTCCTGCATGTCCTCGATGCTCTGCCGGGTCAGCGAGCCGTAGGTGGGGTGGGAGGCGACGTCGAAGTACACCGAGCCCTCGCCGTCGGCGTAGGCGTGGCCGCGTTCGATGAGGAGATCCATGAGCTCGATCATCTCCGGCACATGCCCGGTGGCGCGCGGCTCGTAGGTGGGCCTGCGGTTCCCCAGTCGGTCCAGCACGTCCTGGAACTCACGCTCGAAGCGCAGCGACCAGGCCCACCAGTCGACATCCGCCTCGGCGGACTTCGCGAGGATCTTGTCCTCGATGTCGGTGACGTTGCGGATGTGGGTGACGTCGTACCCGCTGCGTTCCAGCCAGCGCACCAGCACATCGAAGGCGAGGAAGGTGCGCAGGTGCCCGAGGTGGGGCGCGCCCTGCGTCGTCGGACCGCAGACATACAACGACACCGCCCCCTCGCGCACCGGGGTGAACGGCGCAGTCAGGCGGGTGGCGGTGTCATGCAGGTGGAGAGTCACGCAGACCAGGGTACTGCCCAGGTCGCGGCTCCATGGCCTCCGGAGCCCCGGAGGATCGCAGGGATCACCCTGCGATNCGGAGCCCCGGAGGATCGCAGGGATCACCCTGCGATCCTCCGGCGGCGGGCTCACGCGAGACCTGGGAGGGGGTCCGGCTGTCCGCAGGATCCCCGGCGGATCACTCCGTGCGGGAGCTGACCTGCTTGCCGTAGAGCTCCTCGAAGGTGTCGTCGTAGGAGACGGCGTTGCTGCGGCGCTTGCCCTGGACGGCGTCAACGGCGGACTGGGCCGTCTCGATCGTGGTCTCCGGTGCCTTGATCTTCTTGAAGACCAGGAAGGCGACCAGACCGGCGATCGCCGAGATCAGGACGAACACGCCGGCGACGATGAGGAAGGAGGCCCAGTAGGGCAGCCCGAGGGCCTGGAGGCCGGTCGCCGCGGCGAACAGCAGCATCACCCAGGCCGAGAGGAGCAGGAACAGCAGCACCGCGGCGCAGGCGGCGATGATGCCCGCCTTGATCGCGATCCCGGTGATCTCCTTCTTGGCGATGTCGATCTCGTGATGGACAACGCCGAGGAGCTCGTCCCGGATGGACTGGACGAGTTCACCGATGGACCGCTGGGTGGGCGGTGTGCTCGGATCGTTCGTGGTGTTGATCATGGTCAGAGCCTAACGCAGGGTGTCGGGGATTCGTGTCCTCGGGGCGCGGAGCGCGCTCGGGACGGAGAGGGGGATCGTGCGGTCGCCGTCAGTCGACCGAGATCCGCTTGCGCTTCGTGGACTCGGGTCGGGGGCCGGCCGAGCTCGATCGTCGCACCACGATCGACGGGGCGACGGCGACGTCGCGCGCGGGTGTCTCCAGACCGGAGACCCGCTCGACCAGGAACTGCGCGGCAAGCGCACCGAGCCGGGAGGAGTTGGGGTCCACGCTCGTCAGTTGGGAGACGCCGGAGGAGGCCAGGGACGTGTTGCCGTAGCCGGCGACGGCGAGCTCCTCGGGCACCGAGATGCCGGCCTCGCGGGCCGCCGAGAGCAGCCCGACGGCCGTGACGTCGTTCGCGCAGGTGACCGCGGTGGGAACCTTGCTCCCTCGCAGCAGCATCGAGCCGGCCGTCTGCCCGACCTGCTCGGTGAAGTCGCCGGGCTCGATGCGGGCGCTCTCGCCGAGGCCGTGACGCTCCATCGCGGCGCGGAAGGCCTCGGAGCGCTCGCGGGCGACCTCCGCCCCGACTCCGCCGATATGGGCGATCTCGCGATGCCCCAGGCCGACCAGGTGGTCGACCAGCAGGCCCTGTCCGACCTCATCGTCGATGCGCACGGTGTCGAACCTGCCGATGAAGCTCTTCGAGCACCCGATGCCCACGAAGGGACGGCCCGCGGTCGCCTCGAGCACGGTGTCCATGTCGGCGAGGTCCGAGATCATCAGGAAGCCGTCGACGCCCAGGTCGACGAGGGACTCGATCGCGTCCGTATCCGCCGCCACCGGGTACTCGGGGATCCGGCGCCGGGTGGGGACCACCACGGCCGAGCGCCCGGTCGCCGCCAGCTCGATCCGGATCGCGCGCACCAGGTCCGAGATCCAGGTGTTGCGCATCGTGTTCACGAGGACGGCGACGACCCCGCGGTGGTCCGCCTCGTCGCTGAGCTCCTCGAGCGGGAAGTGGAGGCGCTCTGCGGTCTCCCGCACCTTGCTGGCCATCAGGGGCTTGATCTCCTCGGCGCCGCGCAGGGCCCGCAGCGCGACCGCACTGGAGATGCCGAGGGAGTCCGCGACATCTCGCAGGGTGCCGCGCTCCTGTCCTGACCGGGCCAGCTCGGCGGCGGTCTCGTCGACACCCTCGACGACCTGACCGCTGCGACCCCCCTCTCCGGGCGGAGTACCGGTGTCGGATCCGGGATCGATGGTCTCGTCGGACGAAGCGCTCGCATCACTGCTCATGGACCCATTGAACCGCATTTCCACCCTGGTCCGGGCACGACCTGGCCGGTGCGCACCTCACACCGTCCGCGGATCGGCCGACTCGGCTCCCGTTCAGCGGTTGCCCCCACCCAGGTCGTTCGGGGGTTATCCCCCACCCAGGACGTCGGAGGGCCCTCTAGGCCGCACCCGCCATCGCGAATACTGTCAGGACCATGGAAGACACCACTGCGCCCCCACCGGTGGCTCCGCGATCCCGGCTGCATGCCGCGGCGCTCGCCTCCGTGCTCCTGGGAGGCCTCCTGTTCCTCTCCTGGTTCTGGATCAGCCTGGTGCTGCTGTTCTCAGGTCTCAGCGCCCTGCCCGCCCTCGGGTCCGGGCTGCTGCTGATCATCCCCTGGCTCCTGATCATGCAGGGTGCGGTCCGGATCGAGCGGCGTCGCACCATCGCCGTGCACGGGATCTCCGTGATCCTGCCGTCCCGGCGTCGCTCGCGGCGCCCCGGCGTCGGAGGGTGGCTCCACGATCGGTGGCTCGAGCTCGGATCCGGTGCCTTCTGGCGCGGCGTGCTGCACCACCACGTCGCGATGTTCGTGGCGGGCCTGTTCTTCCTCCTCTTCGTGGCCCTGCTGTGGCTGGGATGGAGCGCCGGTGATATCGCGCTGCGCCACGGCCCGCTGCAGGTCGGAGCGATCGACCTCTCCCGCTGGATGCTGGGCGTCATCGCCGTGAGCCTCGTGCTGCTCTCCGTGCTCGCCCTGGTGCTCGGGGCGCTCGCGGATCGCGGACTGGCCCGGGTCCTCATCTCCGGCTCCGAGGATGATCTGCGCGAACAGGTCGCCGAGCTCGCCGAGCGTCGCCAGGGCGCGGTCGATGCAGCCGCCCAGGAGCGGCTGCGCATCGAGCGGGATCTCCACGACGGTGTGCAGCCACGTCTCGTCAGCCTCGCCATGACCCTCGGGATGGCGAAGCTGGCGATCCGCACGGATCCCGACCGCGCCGCCGACCTCGTGGGCCAGGCGCACGCCGAGTCGAAGGCTGTCATGACGGACCTGCGGCAGCTCGCCCGCGGCATCCACCCGGCCGTGCTGACCGACCGCGGGCTGGATGCGGCGCTCTCCGCCCTCGCCGCCCGCTCCCGGATCCCGGTGGAGCTGGAGGTCGAGCTCGCCGGAGCCGGGGCTCCCCGGCTGGACCGCGAGAGGGAGGCCGTCGCCTACTTCGTCGTCTCCGAGGCGCTCACCAACGTGGCCAAGCACTCCGGGGCATCCCGGGTCGGTGTCCGGGTCGTCCAGACCTCCACCTCGCTGCACGTGCGGATCGAGGATGACGGCCGGGGCGGGGCGACGGTGCGCCGCGACGGGTTCTCCACCGGTCTCGCCGGGCTCACCGACCGGGTCCGGGCGACGGGCGGGCGGCTCGAGGTGACCAGCCCTGCAGAGGGTGGCACCGTCCTGGACGCCAGGCTCCCCCTGCACTCCAGCGCTGTCAGCGACCTCCGCGAGGCGCGCATCAGCCGCACCACCGACATCGCCAGCACTGCCTCTCCGCCCTCAACGGCATCCCCCGCCGGACCCGAAACCCAGGAGGCCCTCCGATGAGGATCGTGATCGCCGACGACGCCGTGCTGCTGAGGGCGGGCGTGGAACGCCTGCTCACCGACGCCGGACACGAGGTGGTCGCCGCCGTCGGCGACGCCACCACCCTGCTCAGCGCGGTCTCCCATCACCAGCCCGATCTCGCGGTGATCGACGTGCGCATGCCGCCGACGTTCACCGACGAGGGGGTCCGGGCGGCGATGCTCATCCGCCAGCAGGACCCCGCCGTGGCCCTGCTGGTGCTCTCGCAGTACGTCGAGGAGCGCTACGCCTCGGACCTGATCGCCGACTCCCCGCACGGGCTGGGCTATGTGCTCAAGGACCGGGTCGCCGATGTCGACGACTTCCTCTCCGTGGTCACCGACGTCGGGAACGGGGGCACCTGGCTGGACCCCGAGGTGGTCCAGCAGATCTTCATCCGCTCCCGTCGCCGTCGCACCTTGGAGGGTCTGACGCCACGGGAGCGCGAGGTGCTCTCGCTGATGGCCCAGGGCCGGGCCAACCAGGCGATCGCCGACGCCCTGTTCGTCTCCGCCGGCAGCGTGGAGAAGCACATCTCCTCGCTGCTCACCAAGCTCGACCTTCCCCCCGTGGACGGGGAGAACCGACGCGTGATGGCCGTGCTGCGCTACCTGGAATCCGAGGACCATTCATGACCACCCTGCAGTCCGCATCCCGACCTCCGCATGGGCCCGGCGCTGCTCCTCGGCCCGATCCCGCACCAGGGCCCGGCTCTGCCGCTGGACCCGACTCCGCTCGCGGATCCGTGCTCGAGCCGGGTCGACGGCTGTCCCCGTCCCCGCAGGGCGACAGGTCCTGGCGTCTGCTGATCACGCTCCTCGGGGCGATCGTGCTGCTCCTGCTCCTGCTGGGGCTCACCGCGGTCTCGGTGTCGAGCTGGCTCACCACCCGCAGCTTCTCCGAGATTCCGGCGACGACCGGCCTCGGGACCCCCAGCGCGCTCGAGCTCACCAATGATCTCGGCGACGTGCACGTCCTGCGATCCGCGGACGTCGACGAGGTCACCCTGGCCTTCGTCGAGGAGGGCTCGACGACGCTGCCGGCGGACGGCGCGACGGCGCAGGCCTCCATCGACCGCACGGGCGGGGCCGATGCCCCGAGCATCGCCGTGCGCCAGCCCGGAGGGCCGGCCGTGATTCCCTGGGAGAACGACACGCGCGACCTTCTCCTGCTCGTCCCGAACGACCTCGACCTGTCTCTCGATCTCACGTCCACCGTGGGCGATGTCGACGCCACGGGGTCGTTCTCCTCCCTCGCGGTGGCCTCTGAGGTGGGCGACGTGCGCCTCGCCTCCGTGGCCGCCCCGGGCGGGCTGACCGTGACGAGCGACGTGGGCGATGTCGAGGTGGAGCTCGAGGGCCCCACCCCGGACGCGGTCGAGGTGACCACCTCAGTGGGCAACGCCGACCTGCTGCTGCCGGTGGATGCGAGCGGCGACGTGGCCGTGAGCTCCGAGCTGGGTGACGTCTACCTCACCGCACCGGGGACCACCCAGTGGTCCGTCACGGCGAGCACCGAGCTCGGCGAACGGAGTGTGGATCCGAGCTTCACCGCACGGACCGGGGACGAGGTGGGCACCCTCACGGTGACCTCCGAGCTCGGGAACGTGACCGTCTCCCGCTGACGTGACCAGCTCCCGCTGACTCCGTCCCGTCCTGTCCCGGACACCACGATCACGGGCGGGCGCCCCGGTCATGGACCGGGGCGCCCGCCCGTGATCGAGCTCCTGAGGCGAAGAGGTGGCTCAGGCCTTGCCGCCCAGCCCCTTCTGGATGAGGTCCATGACCGACGCATCGGCGAGGGTCTGGGTGTCGCCGACCTGACGGTTCTCGGCGACATCCCGCAGCAGGCGGCGCATGATCTTGCCGGAACGGGTCTTCGGCAGCTCGGAGACCAGGAGCACCTTCTTGGGCTTGGCGATCGGACCGATCTCCTTGCCCACGTGGGCACGGAGCATCTCGGGCACCTTGTCCTCGCCGCCGGCGGCGGAGATGACCTCATCGTTGCCCGAGCGCAGGATCACGAAGGCGACCGGTGCCTGCCCGGTGGTCTCGTCGTTCGCGCCGACCACGGCGGCCTCTGCCACCCACTCGTGGCTGACCAGGGCGGACTCGATCTCCATGGTCGACAGGCGATGGCCGGAGACGTTCATGACGTCGTCCACGCGACCCAGCAGCCAGATGTCTCCGTCCTCGTCGCGCTTGGCGCCGTCGCCGGCGAAGTAGGTCCCCTCGAAGCGCGACCAGTAGGTCTCCTTGAAGCGCTCCGGATCACCCCAGATACCGCGCAGCATGCCCGGCCACGGCTCGTTGAGCACGAGATAGCCGCCATCACCGTTCGCGACCGACTTCCCCGATTCGTCGACGACGTCGGCGCTGATGCCGGGCAGCGCGACCTGCGCCGAGCCCGGCTTGGTCGAGGTGATGCCCGGCAGCGGGGAGATCATGATGCCGCCGGTCTCCGTCTGCCACCAGGTGTCGACGATCGGGCAGCTGTCCCCGCCGATCACGCGGCGATACCACATCCATGCCTCGGGGTTGATCGCCTCTCCGACGCTGCCGAGCAGGCGCAGCGAGGACAGGTCGAACTTCGCCGGGATCTCCTCGCCCCACTTCATCGCGGTACGGATCGCCGTGGGCGAGGAGTAGAACTGCGTGACCTTGTACTTCTCGATGATCTCCCACCACCGGCCCTGGTGGGGGCTGTCCGGGGTGCCCTCGTAGATCACCTGGGTGGTGCGGTTGGCCATAGGCCCGTAGACCACGTAGGTATGGCCGGTGACCCAGCCAACGTCCGCCGTGCACCAGTAGACGTCCGAGGACGGCTTGAGGTCGAAGACGGCACGGTGGGTGTAGGCGGCCTGCGTGAGGTACCCGCCGGTCGTGTGGATGATGCCCTTGGGCTTCCCGGTGGTGCCGGAGGTATAGAGGATGAACAGCGGGTGCTCGGCCTCGACCCAGACGGGCTCGTGCTGGGCGGAGGCGCTCTCGCGGGCTTCGTGCCACCAGACGTCGCGACCCTCGGTCCACTCGACGTCGCCACCGGTGCGACGGACCACGAGGACCTTCTCGACGCTGTCGCCGCCTCCGGCGAGCGCCTCGTCGACCGCGGGCTTCAGCGGCAGCTGCTTCCCGCGGCGGTTCTGGCCGTCGGCGGTGATGACGACCCGTGCCTCGGCATCCTCGATGCGTGAGCGCAGCGCGTCGGCGCTGAAGCCTCCGAAGACGAGGGAGTGGGGGGCACCGATGCGGGCGCAGGCCAGCATCGCGAAGGTCGCCTCGGGGATCATCGGCAGATAGATGGCGACGCGGTCGCCGGTCTTCACCCCGAGGTCCGTCAGGACGTTCGCCATCTTGCTGATCTCGTCCTTGACCTCGGCGTAGGTGAAGGTCGCATCGGAGCCGTCCTCGTACTCGGCGTACAGGGCGACCTGCTCGCCGTGGCCGGACTCCACATGGCGGTCCACGCAGTTGTAGGCCGCGTTCAGGGTGCCATCGGCGAACCACTTCGCGAACGGCGGATCGGTCCAGTCGAGGGTCTCGGTGAAGGGGGTCTTCCAGCTGAGCAGGCTCGCCCGCGCCCTCCAGAAGGCCAGCCGGTCCCGCTCGGCCTCCTCGTAGAGAGAAGGGCGACCGACCGCGTTCTGGACGAACTCGGAGGAGGGGGAGAACGTACGGGTCTCCTGGGAGAGGTTCTCGATCCCGGTGGCGGCGTCGTCAGTCATGAGTACTCCTGGTTCACGGGCCCCGGGGCCGCCGGGGCGTATCGGACGCGCCAACCGTATCGCAGGAGACCCACGTCACGGGCACCGTCCACCGCGTGGACGTCTGACGTCTGATGCCTGGCGTCCACCACCAGACGCCAGACACCAACCGTCAGACTCCGGACGCCCAGGGCGCCCCGGACGCCCGGAGTCACACCGCGGGATGGATCTCCAGGTGCTGCCCGTCCGGATCGGTGACGTGCACGCTGCGCACCGCCCCACCTTCGACCACTCGCGCGGGATATCCGCTCTTCGTGAGCCGGGCGGCGAGCTCCCCGAGATCCTCGGTGGTCGTGAAGCCGAGGTGGACGAGCGGGATCCGCAGATCTGGATGGGCCGAGTCCCTTCCGGGCCTGGAGGCCGACTCCCCCTCGGCCGGGGCGTGCAGGCCGATCCCGCCGGAACCCGGGTTCACGAGGGCCCGGTAGGACGGACTGCCCGCGTCGGCCGGGACGAAGCCGAGGGCACCGAAGAACTCGACATCACGATCCCGCTGGGCCCCTTCGGCACTGGCTCGGACGGCGACCACCGACAGGCGGGCGCCCGCTCCAGCGCCGTCATGGGCGACGTAGCCGTAGTGGTCCTCCTGATCCTCGTTCAGGCCGATCGCCTCGCCATGGGGCCCGGTGATGTTCCCCTGGCGCCCATAGGCCTCGTCCCAGACCGTCACCTCGAGCCCCGCCTCGCGCAGCTGCTCGGCTGCGGCGTCGGCGGAGCGCACGACCATGCTGAGCTGAGTCTCCCTGGCCGGGGAGAGCGTCGCCGAGGTCGACGCAGCATGGACCATGGCGTGACCGCCGCCGCCGGCGACGAGCTCGGCGTACTGATCGCTCGGCGAGGTCAGCAGCGGGGCCATCCCCAGCGTGCACAGGAAGTCGATGAGCGCACGAGGGTCGGCCGTGAACCGCAGCGGGAAGACGGTGAAGGCGGCTAAGGCGCCAGGGTCCGTGGTGATCCGGTGCACAGGAACGGGATGCTCGGTCATATCGATCTCCTCAGGCGTCGTCGCGCGGGGTGGTGGAGGGGGTGAGGTACTGCGTCAGCGCGGTCTCGACGAGGGCGCTGAGGCTGGTGGACTCATCGATCGCGCGGTGCTTGACCGCGACCACGAGGTCCTTGGGCAGGTACACGTTGAACTGCACTTTGGGCGAACCGGCGGGAACCTTCGAACCTTCTGTCATTCTCACATGCTAGCAATCTAGTTATCCAAGTCAAGGGTCGGCAGACCTCTGGATCACAGGCCAACAGCGCCCGGGTCATGGGCTGGCAGACCCCTTGGCCATAAGCCGGGCAGATGGGCGGCGATGCAGGCACTCGGACTACCGTGGGATCCCATGGCCCCCGATACCGTTGCCGCCCAGCCATCGCTACTGGAGCCGACCCGTCTGGGCGGGCTCGATCTCCGCAATCGGATCTGGCTGGCCCCCATGTGCCAGTACATGGTCAAGTCCGAGGACGGCGTGCCCACGGACTGGCATCTGATGCATCTCGGGGCGCGCGCCGCCGGCGGATTCGGACTCCTCATCACCGAGGCGACGGCCGTCTCCCCCGACGGCCGCATCAGTCCCCAGGACACCGGGCTGTGGAACGACGAGCAGGCCGAGGCCTGGTCCCGCATCACCGGCTTCTGCCGGCAGCAGGGGGCGAAGATCGCGGTCCAGCTCGGGCACGCCGGGCGCAAGGCCTCGACCTGGCCGGCGCTCCCCCAGTTCGCGGGCCGGCGCGGCACCATCCCCGAGTTCGCCTCCGGGTGGCGCGCCGTCAGCCCCACTCCTGACCCCTTCCCCGGCCTCGACGCCCCGGAGGCCCTCACCCGCGAGCAGATCGGCGGGGTGGTCGAGGACTTCGTCGCCGCCACCCATCGGGCCGAGCAGGCCGGATTCGACGCCGTCGAGCTCCACTTCGCCCACGGGTACCTGGTCCATGAGTTCCTCTCCCCGCTCGTGAACACCCGGGACGACGGGTACGGGGGCGACGGCCCCGGCCGGAGACGTCTCGCCCTCGAGATCGCGGCCGCGGTGCGCGAGCAGTGGCCTGCCGAGAAGCCGCTGATCGTCCGGATCAGTGCGACCGACTGGATCGACGGCGGCTGGGGCATCGAGCAGTCCATCGACCTCGCCCGCAGCCTCGAGATGGTCGGCGTGGACGCCCTGCACGTCTCCACCGGGGGCGCCGTGATCGCCGATATCGCCGTCGGCCCTGAGTACCAGGTCGGCTTCGCCCGCACCCTGCGCGAGGCCGTCTCCATGCCGGTCGCGGCCGTCGGGCTCCTCACCGACCCTGCCGCCGCCCAGGACGTCCTGGACCGCGGCGACGCGGATTTCGTGGCGATCGGGCGGGCCGCCCTGCGAGAAGCCGGGTGGCCGCAACGCGCCGCCCATGAGCTCGGCGTCCGGGACGGAACCCTCTATCCCGGCGCCTATCGCCGCGGATCCTGGTGAGCTCGGCGAGCGGATTCGTGGTGGGATCCGAGGTGATGGTCGCAGTGGGAATCATGAAGGAGGAGGTGGCTCGGTGAAGATGCTCCCGGTCTCGGCGACCCTGCGTGCACGGGTCGCCCTGGCGCCGCGCTCGGTGGTGCTCATCGACAAGTTCGGCGAGCTCACGGCGCAGGAGCTGCTCGCGCAGGCGCAGCTGCATCGGCATCGTCCTGGCTCGGCGCTGCCGGGACGCGGCCATTCGCCGTGGAACCTGCTGCCGGCCCACGCTCCTCTGCGACAGATCATGGTCACCGTGCTCGCCAGCGATGCCCCGCTCGAGCTGCGGTCGAGCGGGACCCCCGAGCGCCTCTCTCCACGGCGCCGAGGCCCGCTCTCTCCGTCGCAGTTCCTCACCCTGCTGGATCTCGGCCGACGGATCGGCCTGCGGCCGGGTCGCCGGGTGGCCAGCGCCGCTCCCGGGGTGCACGGCCATGGACTGCTGGTGGCCCTCGGGGCTCTCGCCCTCGGCTGCCCTCTGCTGGACCTGTCCCATCGTCCCGCCGCCGAGCGGGTGGATCTGCTGCACCAGCACCCCGTGGATCTGCTCGCCGGCGCCCCCGTGCATCTTGTCGACCTCATGCTCGCCGACCGCGAGCTCGGCGGGAACCGGCCGGTCCGCATCGAGCGCGTGATCTCCGGATCCGATGTCCTCTCCCCGCAGCTGCGGGCCGATCTCGCCCGTCACTTCGGCGCCCGGGTGCACGACATCTACGGCACGGCGGAGACGGGCCCGCTCGCCGTCGACGGCCGCCCGCTGCGCGGCATCCGTCTGCGCGAGCGCGACGGGGAGCTGCTGGCCCGCACACCGTTCACCGCGGGACGCACATACCTCACCGATCGGGGCGGCATCGACGCCGACGGCACCGTCCGGGTCACGGGCCGCGCCGAAGGCGTTCTGACCCAGGGCGGCATGGTGCACGACCCGATCGCGGTGGTGCGCCTGCTGCGCACCCACCCCGGAGTCACCGCGGTCCAGCTGCGAGTCGTGCACGATGCGGAGCTCGGACCGCGCACCGTCGCCGAGGTGACGCTCGCAGCGGGGATGGCTGCGGATGCTGCGCCGCTCCCGGAGGAGCTGCGTGCTCTCGTCCGTGACCATCTCGGCGCGGCGTCGGTGCCGCGCGAGGTGCGGTTCAGCAGTCCGGGACGCTGACAGGCACCGCGGTGACCGCGAGGCCGCCCATCGCGGTCTCCTTGTAGCGCTCGTTCATATCCTTGCCGGTCTGGCGCATGGTCTCGATGACCGTGTCCAGGGAGACGAAGTGCTCCCCGGTGCCGCGCAGTGCGAACCGCGCCGCGGTGATCGCCTTGACCGCGGCCATGGCATTGCGCTCGATGCAGGGGACCTGCACCAGCCCGCCCACGGGATCGCAGGTCAGGCCGAGGTTGTGCTCCATCGCGATCTCGGCGGCGTTCTCGACCTGGGCGGGCTTTCCACCCATCGCCTCGCACAGGGCCGCGGCGGCCATCGAGCAGGCCGAGCCGACCTCGCCCTGACAGCCGACCTCCGCGCCGGAGATCGAGGCGTGCTCCTTGTACAGCGAGCCGATCGCTCCGGCGCTGAGCAGGAAGCGCACGGCGATCTCGTCGGGGTCCACCCCCTCGATGTAGGTGGTCGCGAAGAACAGCACCGCCGGGATGATGCCCGCGGCGCCGTTGGTGGGCGCGGTGACGACGCGGCCGCCGGCGGCGTTCTCCTCGTTCACCGCGAGGGCGGCGAGGGACACCCACTCGAAGGCGTTCATCGGCAGGCGCACGGGGTCCTCGGCGCTGAGCGAGTCGAACCAGGAGGCGGCGCGGCGCTTGACCTCGAGGCCGCCGGGGAGGGTTCCGCTGGTGGCGGTGCCCCGCCGGATGCAGTCGTCCATGGACTGCCAGATGGTGAGCAGACCCGCTCGGATCTCCTCATCGCTGCGCCACTGGCGCTCACGCTGGAGCATCGCCTCGGAGACCGAGATGCCCTGCTCCTCGCACGCCCGGAGCAGCTCGTCACCGGTGGTGAAGATGGCGCTGCCCTCGCCCTCGGCGGCGACCTCGGCGATCGAGCGGTCCATATCGGCCTCGTCGACCACGAAGCCGCCTCCGACGGAGAACATCGGCCGACGCACGAGCTCCTCGCCCTCGCCGTCGAGGGCCGAGAACGTCATCCCGTTGGAGTGCTGGGGAAGGAAGGTCAGCGGGTGGAGCACGATGGCGGAGGGTCGCAGATCCACCGCGAGCCGTCCGCCCAGGAGCAGACCGCCCTCGGCCTCGATCTGGGCGACCCGCTCCCGCCCGACGATCGGATCGACGCTCTCGGGATCAGAGCCCTCCAGGCCCATGACCACGGCGTCCAGGGTGCCGTGCCCCGTGGCGGTGGCGGCGAGCGACCCGTACAGGTGCACCTCCACCTGGGCGACCCGCGGTCCGATCTGTTCGTCCTCGAGCACCTCGCGGGCGAACTGGGCCGCCGCGCGCATCGGACCGACCGTGTGCGAGC
Organism: Brachybacterium tyrofermentans; assembly: GCF_039526165.1. Taxonomy (NCBI): domain Bacteria; kingdom Bacillati; phylum Actinomycetota; class Actinomycetes; order Micrococcales; family Dermabacteraceae; genus Brachybacterium; species Brachybacterium tyrofermentans. Next base: position 83,980 of record NZ_BAAAIR010000003.1, on the reverse strand, counting down.
TCGAGGGTCCGATACCGATCTTGAACAGGTCGAACGTGCTGATGCTCACCGTCCGCCTCCTCGACGCGGGCTGCGGGACGGGGCACCGGAGCTGCCTCGCGCGCCACCCTTCCCGGGGCCGCCCTTGCCGCCCTTGCCACCCTTGCCACCCGCAGCGCCACCGGCGCCGCCCTTGCCCCCGCGGCCACCTGCCTGGCCACCGCGTTCACCGGCGCCGTCCCGTCCCGCGCCACCACGGCCCCGGCCACGGTCCTGCGCGTCCCGCCCGGCGGCCTCGGCAGTGCGCTGGCCGCGACGGCCGCCGACCGTGCGTCCCCCTCCGGAGCGCGGCCCGCCCTGGCGGGGCTCCTCCGCTCCGGCGTCCCCACGGACACCCCGGGTCCTGGAGCCGGCGCCACCGGCGCTGCCACCACGTCCGACAGCCGTGCGCCCTCCGGCGGCGCGGCCACCGGCGGCGCGGCCTCCGCGACCACCACGACCGCCGCCACGCGGGCTCTCGGTCTCGGGCTCCTCCTCCCAGGAGGCGCGACGCTCCTCGTTCGCCCGTCGCTCCTCGGCACGACGGGCATCTGCTCCGCCGGTGCGCTGGATGTCGAGCTTGCGTGGCGCACCCTTGTACTTCACCTGCGCCGGATCCTCCGCCGGGGTCCCGGCCGGTGCCTGCCCGCCGAGCTGCTCGAGCGCGGGCTCCTCAGCACTGGCGACGTCCGCCCACGTGGCCTCCACACTGGCTCCCGCGACGATGCTGCGGGTCTTGGCGACCTGGTGCGGCAGGGCGAGGGTGACGACGACACCGGTGGCCCCGGCGCGGGCGGTGCGGCCCGAGCGGTGCACGTACTCCTTGAGGTCGTCGGACGGGTCGACGTGCACGACCATCGTCACATCGTCGATGTGGAGGCCTCGTGCGGCGACGTCGGTCGCCACGAGCACGGGGTAGGCGCCCTCGCGGAAGCCTGCCAGCACGTTGATGCGCAGGCCCTGCTGCTTGTTGCCGTGCAGAGCGGCAGCCCGCACACCGACCTCGAGCAGCTCCTGGGCGACGCGCTCGGCGCCGAGCTGGGTGCGGGTGAACATCAGGGTGCGGCCCTCGCGGGCGCCGAGCTGCGCGGTCACGGACCGCTTGGCCGACGGCTCGATCGCGAGCACGTGGTGATCCATCGTGGTCACGGCGGCGGTCACCGGGGTCGTCTCGTGGCTCACCGGGTCCACCAGGAAGCTGTCGACGATCTCCTCGACCTGGCCATCGAGCGTGGCGGAGAACAGCATCTTCTGGGTGCCCATCGGGATGGCGGCGAGGATGTCGCGCACATCGGGCAGGAAGCCGAGGTCGGCCATGTGGTCCGCCTCGTCGACGACCGTGCTCTCGACGAGGTCGAGCTGGAGGGCACCGCGCTCGGCGAGATCGATCAGGCGCCCCGGGGTCGCGACGACGATCCCGACGCCGCGGTTGATGGCGTCGGCCTGCTTCTCGATGTTCATCCCGCCGGCGACGAGCTGCGCCTTCATGCCGACTGCGCGGGCGAAGGGGTGGATCGTGTCGACGACCTGGACGGCGAGCTCGCGCGTGGGGACCAGCACGACGCCCAGGGGGCGCTTGCGGTGCATCTTGCGGCCCCGGAAGCGAGAGGCCATCGCCAGGGTGAAGGCGAGGGTCTTGCCCGAGCCGGTCTCTGCGCGTGCCAGGACGTCGCGTCCTGCCAGGGCATCCGGCAGGATCGCTGACTGGATCTCGAAGGCCCGCTCGAGTCCCTGATCGGCGAGGACGCCGATCAGTTCATCGGGCAGAGCCATGTCCTCGAAACGTTCCCCGCTGTGGGCGGAACGACGACGGGCCTTGGGCATGGTGATCCTCCTGACGATACGAACACCGCCATCATCCCGCATGTGCCGACCGTGGGAGACTGGAAGGACGATGTTGCGCACACTCATGACTTCGAAGATCCACCGAGCCACCGTCACGCAGGCAGACCTGCACTACGTGGGCTCGGTGACGATCGACCCCGTTCTCACCGAGGCGGCCGGCCTGGTCGAGAACGAGCAGGTCACGATCGTGGACATCACCAATGGTCACCGCCTCACCACCTACGTGATCGAGGGTGAGCGCGGCAGCGGCGTGATCGGCATCAACGGCGCCGCCGCCCACCTCGTGGCCCCCGGTGACCTCGTGATCCTCATGGCGTACGGCCAGCTCGACGAGACCGAGATCTCCTCCCACCGGCCCCGGGTGGTCCATGTGGACGAGAGCAACCGCATCGTCGCGATCGGCGACGACGGCGCGCAGCCCGTCCCGGGGATGCCGGACCAGCTCTGCGGCCGCGAGTCGCACGGCATGCGCTGAGCCGGCCCCACGGCAGCCCGCCCGGGCGCTTCGCCCCGGCCCCCCGCCCGGGCACCTCGCCATCGCCCGTCCGCCCGGCCCGCGGCAACCGGTGGACACGGGAAGCCCCTTTCCCGCTCGACGTCTAGGATCTCCCCCGTGAACACCGCCCAGCCCCCTCCCCTGCTGTGACCGGGGTCCTGGCCGGGTTCTTCATCGTCTGGTCCCTCATCGCCGTGGGCTGGGTGGCGGGCCGCACGGGCGTCCTCGGGCCCCACGGCCGCTATGTGCTGAACCGGGCGACCTTCTTCATCGCCTCCCCCGCCCTGGTCCTCGTGGGCCTGCTGAGCTCGGACCTTCGCGAGATCTTCTCCGTGCCGATGGCCGTGGCAGGCATCTCCGGGCTGGCCACCGGCGGTCTGCTGATCCTCGGCGTACGGCTGTTCACGAAGCGCCGGGGCACCGAGCTGGTCGTCGCGGCGATCAGCGGCTCCGTGGTCAACGGCGCGAACATGGGCTTCCCCATCGCCGCCTACGTGCTCGGAGACATCTCCCACGCCCTGCCCGTGATCCTCTTCCAGCAGGCGGTCTACAACCCGCTGTACCTGTTCGTGCTCCACCAGATCACGGAGAAGGAATCGCTCGGCCCCAAGGGCGTGGCCCGCAGCATCGGCGCGAACCCCACGATCATCGCCGCCGCGGTGGGCATGGTGCTCGCGGTGCTCGGCGTGAAGATCCCGGGCGTCGTGCTCGAACCGATCCAGTCCCTCGCGGACATGGCCATCCCCGCGATGCTGCTCGCCTACGGGCTGTCCCTGCACGGCTCCCGGCCCCTCGCGAAGGACGACGGCTATCGCGGTCTGATCGCCGTCTCCTCGAGCGCGAAGCTGCTCGTGATGCCCCTCATCGCCCTCGGCATCGGCCTGCTGTTCGGGCTGTCCGGGCACTCTCTCTACGAGGTCGTGGTGATGGCCGCGCTGCCGACGGCGCAGAACGTCTATGTCGCCGCCGCTCGCTACCGGGCCGCGGAGAACCTCGCACGGGACACCGTGCTGATCACGACGATCGGAACGGTCGTGGTGCTGCTCCTGATCTCCGGCCTGCTCGGCGTCTGACCGCCGAAGGGCACTCAGAACGGGGACGGGCCCGGGGTGCCGGGCGCGAGCTCCTGGTCGAGGAACAGGCTCGCCGCACCGATCGCCCCGCCGTCGTCGCCGAGCCGCGAGTTCTCCAGCACGGCGCGATCCTCGATCAACCAGTCCGCCAGGGCTTCCCGCACCCGCGCCGTGCCCACGGAGCTCAGAGCGGGCCAGGTCGGTCCGCCGATGATGATCCGGCGCGGGTCATGGATGCCCGCCAGGAGACGCACCGCGGCCCCCAGGGCGATGCCGTGATCGGCGATGACGCCTCGCGCCGCGTCCGAACCGTCCTCCGCCGCCTGCGAGAGGGCCGTGAGCGCGGCGGTCATGTCGTCGCCGGCAGGCAGAGGGACACCGAGGGAGCGCGCGCGACCCACCAGGACATGGGCGTCGGTATAGAGGCTGAGGCAGCCGGCGCGGCCGCAGGAGCAGATCTCCCCCGCCCGCCCGATCGGCAGGTGCCCGACCTCCCCGGCCTGGGTGCTCCCGCCCCGATGCACCCTCCCATTGGCGCTGATCGCCGAGCCGACGCCGTGGCCGACATAGAGGTACAGGACGGTCTGCGAGGCGTCGAGGTGCCGCGACCAGATCTCACCGGTGAGGGCGGCGTTGGTGTCCTTGTCGAGCATCGCCGGGAGTCCCGTCGCCGCGCTCAGCGCGTCGACCACCGGGACATCGCGCCAGCCGGGCATCCACGGCGGATCGCGCAGGATGCCGGCCTCAGCGTCGAGACCGGCCGGGGCCGCGATGCCGATCCCGAGCAGCCGGCGGCCGGCGGGCAGGGCCTCCTGGGCCTCGGACCGCTCGTGCCGCTCGGCGGGGTCCTCGACGGGCTCCGACGGCCGTGCCCCGAGGGATCGGGTCAGGGCCCCGATCGCGTCGGCGATGCGGGCGATGTCGGCCTGAGGATCCTCCGTCGGCGGCTCGAGGGTCGCCCTGGCCACGGGACGGGCTGCGAGATCGCAGACCACGACGGTGATGTGGGCGGGATCCAGGTGCACACCGATCGCGAGACGTGCATCGGCGACCACCCGCAGCAGCGTGTGCGGCTTGCCGGGACCGGAGATCCGCCGCCCGGCCTGCTCGATCAGCCCGTCCCCCAGCAGACGGCGCGTGATCAGCGAGACCGCCTGCCGGGAGAGATGACTGCGCCGGACCACGTCGGACTGCCCGATGCCCTCCGGGGCGCTGCGGATCGTCTGCAGCACCAGCTTCTCGTTGAACTCGCCGATATCCGTCATCGAAGATCCGCGCATCCCACCCCTCCTCGCCCTGCCCGCCGTGTGCCTGTCGCAGGGTATCGCTTAAGCGGTTATTGCATAAGTCCATCGGTGTGAGTAACCTACCTCACAGGAACAGCGTGGTCAGTGCGCCGAGGTCGGCGCGCCCACGAAGGCACCGATGCCTGGCGTTCCGTTCCACCGCTCCGATGGCGGCGCGGTGAGTACCCGAAGGGAGAGCGATGAGCGCGAGCGAAGCCATTGCCACGGACACACCGCGGGCCGGTTCATCCGGCGCCGGCCCCGTCGCAGACCGCACTGCGCGAAGTGGGCCCAGCGCCCGGAACGGCACCGGCGGCAAAGCCGCCAAGAGGAAGCTCACGGGGCGCGAGAAGCGCAATCTCCGAGTGGGGCTGCTCTTCATCTCCCCGTGGATCATCGGGGTCGCTGTCTTCGTCATCTATCCGCTGATCTACTCCTTCGTGATCAGCCTGACGCAGTACTCGGGGATGCAGACTCCGACATTCATCGGGTTCCAGAACTACATCGCCGCGTTCGCCGATCCGATGGTGCACACCTCGGTGGGCAACACCGTCTACTACATGCTGCTGGCGGTGCCGATCGGTCTGATCGTGGCCCTGCTGCTGGCAATGGCGATGAACCGCAACGTGCGCGAGGTCGCGATCTACCGCACCCTGCTGTACCTGCCCTCGCTGATCCCGATGTTCGCGATGTCGTTCATCTTCATCGTGTTCGTGAACCCCCAGTTCGGCATCGTGAACCAGTTCCTGGGCCTGTTCGGCATGCCGGACACCAACCTGCTGGGCGAGCCGCGCTACGCGAAGATCGTGATGATCGTGATGGCCCAGCTGGGCGCAGGCAACGCCGCGCTCATCTATCTGGCGGGCCTGCGGAACATTCCCGAGACGCTCTACGAAGCAGCACGCATCGACGGCGCGGGCAAGTTCCGCCAGTTCTTCTCGATCACCGTTCCGCTGCTGACTCCCACGATCCTGTTCAACCTGATCACGGGCGTCTCCGGCGCGATGATGGTGTTCACCGAGGCGTTCATCATGACCAACGGCGGCCCGGACAACTCGACGCTGTTCTACATGCTGTACCTGTACCGCAACGCCTTCTCGTACGGGCAGCTCGGCTTCGCCTCCGCATTGGCCGTGCTGCTGTTCCTGTTCGGCATGGTGCTGGCCGGACTCATCTACTGGCTCTCGCGCCGGTTCGTGAACTACGACGTGTCGGCCGGCTGAGGAGCAGAACACAGACATGGCTATCAATACTCTCGAGACCGGGACGCAGAATCTCGGTCAGTCCCCCAAGCTCAAGTCGCGGTCCGACTACGGCCGCAACGCGGACGGCTCCCGGCAGAGCCCGGTGGGCGCCTGGATCTCGCGCCTCGTGATGCTCCTCGTGCTCATCCTGTTCTCGCTCCCGCTGTACTGGATGCTCATCTCCGCGCTGAAGACGCCCGAGGAGCTCGCACAGTTCCCGCCCACCCTGTTCCCCACCGAGTTCCGGTGGCAGAACTTCTCCGACGCCGTCACCGTGATGCCGTTCTGGACGTTCTTCCGGAACACCGCGATCATCACGATCAGCGTGGTGGTCTTCAGCGTGATCTCGAATTTCATCGTGGCGTACGGCTTCGCCTGCATCGAGTGGCCCGGGCGGAACAAGGTGTTCTTCATCGTGCTGGCCACCCTGTTCCTGCCCTTCCCCGTCACCCTGATCCCGATGTTCGACATGTGGGCGGGCCTCGGCTTCGTGAACACCTGGGTGCCGTTGATCGCGCCGGCACTGTTCGCCGGCGGGTTCTTCACCTTCCTCCTGCGACAGTTCATGCTGCAGACGCCGAAGGACATGATGGACGCGGCACGTGTCGACGGCGCCAGCGAATGGTCCATCGCCTGGCGGATCGTGTTCCCCACTGCGCGTCCCGCGGTCACGGTGATCGCGATCTTCGCGGCGGTCGGCACATGGAACGACTTCATGGGCCCCCTGATCTACCTCCAGGACACGAGCAAGCAGACGCTGTCGATCGGTATGCAGGTGTTCCGCTCCGTGAATGCTCAGGACATCCAGTTCAACCTGCTCATGGCCGCCTCGTTCCTGGTGCTGCTGCCGCTGGTCATCCTGTTCTTCATGTTCCAGCGCTACTTCATCAGCGGTATCACCCTCGGAGGATTCAAGTGATCGATCGACGAACACTTCTGCGTGCCCTCGGGGCTGGTGCGAGCGTCACCGTCGCCGGCGGTTCCATCGTCAGCTGCACGAATCGCCCCGTGGGTGAGAACCGCGACCCGGACACCGTCAAGGTGTGGGGCATCTGGGCGTCCGACGCCGAGAAGGAGGCGAAGATCGTCGAGGCCTTCAGCGAGAAGCACCCCGACATCAAGATCCAGATCGCCCAGGTGCCGTCGAACGGTCAGGGCGACGCCTCCAGCGTCATCACCGCGGTGCGCGGTCGCACCGGCCCGGATGTCTATTTCATGGACCGCTTCAACGGGGCGCAGTTCGCCTCGCTCGGCCTGCTCGAGCCGATCGACGATCTCATCGAGGAGTACGAGGGCGTCAGCCCTGAGGAATTCATGTCGGGATGGGTCAAGTTCGCCACCGACGAGCTGTTCTACGACGGCAATTACTACGGGCTGCCGATGGACACGGACACCCGCGGTCTCTACGTCAACCTGGACCAGGCGCACGAAGCCGGGATCGACCCGGCTCTGCTGGACCCGAAGAACGGGCCGATGTCCTACGACCAGATGTGGGAGATCAACGATCAGTTCAGCGTTCAGGACGAACGCGGCACCTATGAGAAGGTCACCTGGATCCCCTGGGACGACCAGGCCTCGCTCCTCATGTGGGCCATGGCCAACGATGTGCCGTTCTTCTCCAACGAGTCGTGCCATACGCTGCTGGACTCCCCCGAGATGCTCGCCGTGGCGACGATGTACGAGGGATGGGTCGAGAAGCTGGACTTCCCCCGGCTGGACGCGTTCAAGGCCACCTACCAGCCGCCGAACGCCCCGCCCACCCAGACCTCGTTCTTCTCGGACCGTCAGCTGTTCCAGATCAGCGGTCCGTGGGGCGTGCAGGGTCAGGCCGACTACAAACCGGACATGAACTACGGCGTCACCCATCTGCCCGTCCCGAACGAGGGCGATGACCCGTTCACCTGGGCCGGCGGCTTCGCACTGGTGATGCCCAAGGGAGCGAGCATGTCCAAGGCCTCGTGGGAATTCTTCAAGTTCTACGCCGGGTACGAGGGCCAGAAGATCCTGATGCCGCAGATCAGCCGTATCCCCACGAACATCGAGACCGTCAAGGACCCCGAGGGCTGGAACCGCGACATCTCCTTCTTCGTGGAGCTGATGGGCGTGGCCAAGTCCCGCCCGCCGCTGCCGGTGGGCACCAAGCTGTGGGACGCGATGCTCACGATGCAGGACAGCCTCAACCAGAGCTCCGACACACCGGAGAACCTGGTCAAGGAGGCCCAGGCGTACGTGGACCCGACGATGCAGCAGTTCTGCCCGGTCTCCCTGCCCGAGGGCTTCGGGGAACCGGACCCGAACTTCGGCGTCGAGGACGTCGAGAAGGCCAAGCAGGCGAAGGACGCCTGATCTCCTTACCGGCACGTCCAGGAGCGGAGCGGAAGTCACTGCACTTCCGCCCCGCTCCTGTGGTGTCCTCACCCATGCCCAGTCGCGGTACGGCGTCGCTGACGCGTCGGCCCGGCCCCATCCACCGACATCTCCCCAACGGCCCCATCCTCGGAGGTATTCAATGATCGATCGTCGAACCCTCATCCGTGCCCTCGGCGCCGGCGCGAGCGTGACCATCGCCGGCGGCTCGATCGTCAGCTGCACGAACCGTCCCGTCGGCGACGAACGCGATCCGAACTCCGTGGTGCTCTGGGGACTCGGTGCAGCGGATGCTGACAAGGAGGCAAAGGTCCTCGAGGCATTCTCCGAGCAGAACCCGGACGTGAAGGTCAAGGTCTCCCAGGTGCCGTCGAACGGTGAGGGCGATGCCTCGAGCGTCATCACCGCGATCCGTGGCAGAACAGGGCCCGACCTGTACTGGATGGACCGCTTCAACGCTCCTCAGTTCGCCTCCCTCGGGCTCCTCGAGCCCATCGACGACCTCATCGAGGAGCACGAGGGCGTCAGCCCCGAGGAGTTCATGTCCGGGTGGATCAATTTCGCCACCGACGAGCTCCGGTACGACGGCCAGTACTACGGGCTGCCGACCTCCACGGACACCCGCGCCATGTACGTGAACATGGATCTGGTCGACGAGGCGGGTCTCGACCCCGCCCTGTTCGACCCGGACAACGGCCCCATGACCTACGACCAGCTGTGGGAGGTCAACGACTCCTTCAACGTGCAGGACGAGCGGGGAACGTACGAACGCGTCACGTGGATCCCCTGGGACGATCAGGCGAAGATGATCATGTGGGCGATGGCCGCCGGCGTCCCCTTCTACGACGACCAGAGCGGCCATGTGCTGCTGGACTCCCCGGAGATGCTGGCCGTCGCGAAGATGTATGCCGGCTGGATCGATCGACTGGACTTCCCGCGCATGGATGCGTTCAAGGCGACCTACCAGCCGCCGAACGCCCCGCCCGCGCAGACCTCCTTCTTCTCGGACCGCCAGCTGCTCCAGATCACGAACCCCGGCGCCGTGCGGAGCCTCGCGGACTACAAGCCGGATATGAACTACGCGGTGACCCACCTCCCCGTGCCCGCCGACGGCGATGATCCGTTCAGCTGGTCCGGTGGCTTCGCCCTGGCGATGCCCAAAGGCTCGAGCATGTCGAAGCCTGCCTGGGAGCTGCTGAAGTTCTACGCAGGGTACGAAGGCCAGAAGATCCTCATGCCGCCGCTCACCGGCATCCCGACGAATCTCGAGACCATCGCGGATCCGGAGGGATGGGACCCGAGGATCGAGTTCTTCGTCGAGCTTCTGGACGTCACGAGGTCCCGGCCTCCCCTGCCGGTCGGGACGAAGCTGTGGGATGCCATGGAGACCATGCAAGGCAGCCTGACCCAGGCTTCGGACACCCCGGAGAACCTGGTGAAGGAGGCGCAGCATTACGTGGATCCCACGATGCAGCAGTTCGTCCCCTTCTCGCTCCCCGAAGGCTTCGGTGACAAGGACCCCAACCTGAAGCTGCCTCAGGGCTGATCGCGCGCCCCACCGGGCCCTTCCTGCACCCTCGTGGTGACCGCACTCAGGTCACCACGAGGGCGCGGTACCATGAACGCGTGGCACGACGGCTTCTGCTTATGCAGCCGCGTCGGACAAGGCCCGCGCCCGCCCCGCGCTCCTGAGCGCGCTGGTGTGCCTGTGCGGGCACCGACGCGGCTCCCCTCGCCTGCGCGAGGGTTTTTTCATGTCACGCACCACCTGACGGCATCTGCCGCACCGATCCTCCGGAGGACGATTCACCCATGAGCGAGGCCCCGTACCGCTACACCGCCGCCGTGGCGGACGAGATCGAACGCCGCTGGCAGCAGCGGTGGGACGAGGACGGCACCTTCTACGCCGACAATCCCGTCGGCGAGCTGCGCGGCGAGGTCGAGTCCCTCGAGCAGGCCGTGTCCGCGTCGGCCGCCGGGTCCGCGGAGTCCGCCGAGAAGATGTACATCATGGACATGTTCCCCTACCCCTCCGGGGCGGGGCTGCACGTGGGCCACCCGCTGGGTTACATCGCGACCGACGTCGTCGCCCGCCACCAGCGGATGATGGGCAAGAACGTGCTGTACACGATGGGCTACGACGCCTTCGGGCTGCCGGCCGAGCAGTACGCCGTCCAGACCGGCACCCACCCGCGCACCACCACCGAGTCGAACGTCGCGAACATGCGCCGTCAGCTGCATCGGCTGGGACTCTCCCACGACTCCCGCCGGTCGCTGGCCACCACCGATCCGGAGTTCGTGAAGTGGACGCAGTGGATCTTCCTTCGCATCTTCGACTCCTGGTACGACCCCGAGGCGCCGAACGCCGACGGTGTCACGGGGAAGGCCCGCCCCATCGCCGAGCTGCGCGATGAGCTGCGCTCAGGGGCTGTGGACCCCTTCGCGCTGGCCGACCGCCAGGGCATCGACCTGCCCGAGGCATGGGCCGGCCGCTCCCCCGCCGACGTCACCGCCGCCTCCGACGCCGAGATCTCGCAGCTGGCCGATGCCTTCCGCCTGACCTACATCTCCGAGACCCCGGTGAACTGGTGCCCCGGCCTGGGCACCGTGCTGGCCAACGAGGAGGTCACCGCCGAGGGCCGCTCCGAGCGCGGCAACTTCCCGGTGTTCACCCGGCGCCTGCGCCAGTGGAACATGCGCATCACCGCCTTCGCGGACCGCCTGATCGATGACCTGGACCGGGTGGACTGGCCCGAGTCGATCCGTTCGATGCAGCGCAACTGGATCGGTCGCAGCCACGGGGCACAGATCACCTTCCCCGCCGTCGGCCTCGCGGTGGATCCGGGCGCCACCTTCGACGTCTTCACCACCCGCGCGGACACCCTGTTCGGGGCCACGTTCTGCGTGCTCTCCCCCGAGCACGGGCTGCTGCAGGACCCGTCGGCCCTGCCCGCCGCCTGGCCCGAGGGCACCAAGGCGTCGTGGACCGGCGGAGCGGCCACCCCGCGCGAGGCCGTCGACGCCTACCGTGCCCGCGCCGCCGCACTGGGCGAGGACGAGCGCACGGCGGACGACCGGGAGAAGACCGGTGTGTTCACCGGTCTCATCGCGACGAACCCGATGGACGGCCGCGAGCTGCCTGTCTTCACCGCGGACTATGTGCTGACCGGCTACGGCACCGGCGCGATCATGGCCGTGCCCGCGGAGGACGTGCGCGACCATGCCTTCGCCACGACGTTCGACCTGCCCGTCATCCGCACCGTGCAGCCGCCCGCCGACTTCGAGGGCGGCGCCTGGACCGGCGAGGGCGAGAAGATCAACTCCACCAACGCCGATCTGGACCTCAACGGCCTGGACAAGGACGAGGCGAAGACCCGCGCGACGCAGTACGCGAGCGACAAGGGCTTCGGCCGGGCCCGCACCACCTACCGCCTGCGGGACTGGCTGTTCTCCCGCCAGCGCTACTGGGGCGAGCCCTTCCCGGTGGTCTACGACCCCGAGAACCCCGAGGTGCCGATCCCGCTGCCGGAATCGATGCTGCCGCTGGATCTCCCCGAGGTCGCCGACTTCTCCCCCAAGACCTTCGACCCCCAGGACGCGGACACCGAGCCGCAGACCCCACTGTCGCGCGCGACGGAGTGGGCCACGGTCGAGCTGGACCTGGGCGAGGGGCTGAAGACCTATCACCGCGAGACCAACACGATGCCGCAGTGGGCCGGGTCCTCCTGGTACCACCTGCGCTACATCGACCCCACCGAGCACGACGTCCTGGTGCGCCGCGAGAACGAGGCGTACTGGCTGGGCGCCCGTGAGGACGGCGGCGTGGGCGGCGTCGACCTGTACGTCGGCGGCGTCGAGCACGCTGTGCTGCACCTGCTGTACGCGCGCTTCTGGCACAAGGTGCTCTTCGACCGCGGTGACGTCTCCAGCCAGGAGCCGTTCCACCGCCTGTTCAACCAGGGCTACATCCAGGCCTACGCCTACACCGACTCCCGCGGCGTGTACGTCCCGGCCGAGGAGGTCGTCGCCGAGGCCGACGGCACCTTCACGTACCAGGGCGAGAGCGTCGCCCAGGAGTACGGGAAGATGGGCAAGTCGCTGAAGAACGCGGTCGCGCCCGACGACATGTACGAGGAGTACGGCGCGGACACACTGCGTGTCTACGAGATGTCGATGGGTCCGCTGGACCTCTCGCGTCCCTGGGAGACCCGGGCCGTGGTCGGCTCGCAGCGGTTCCTGCAGCGGCTGTGGCGCTTGGTGGTCGACGAGGAGTCCGGCGACCTCACGGTCTCGAACGAGCCCGCGGCCCTCGCCACCAAGCAGGCCACGCACCGTGCCATCGACGGGGTCAGCCGCGACATGGCCCAGATGCACTTCAACACGGCCATCGCCAAGCTCATCGAGCTGGTGAACCACCTGACCAAGGTCGGGACCGCGCCGCGCGAGGCCGTCGAGCCGCTGGTGCTGATGGTCTCGCCGCTCGCCCCGCACCTGGCGGAGGAGCTGTGGTCCCGCCTGGGCCATGAGGAGTCCATCTCGCGCGTCGCCTACCCGGTGGCGGATCCGGAGCTGGTCAAGGCCGACATGGTCACCTGCGTCATCCAGGTCAAGGGCAAGGTGCGCCACAAGATCGAGGTCGACCCGGAGATCTCCGAGGCCGATCTGGAGGCTCGCGTGATGGCGGAGCAGCGAGTGCAGGAGGTCCTCGAGGGTCAGACCGTCCGCAAGGTCATCGTGCGCGCCCCGAAGATCGTGAACATCGTGGTCTGATCGCGCCGTCTCCGCACGCTGCAGCGGCCTCGGGACCACGGTGTCCCGGGGCCGCTGCGTCGTTCCTGCCGGGGGCCCGCTCCGCCCGGGTGGACCCAGTTCGGCCGAGGTCGGCCGAGGTCGACCCAGGTCGACCTCTCCTCCACAGTGCCAGGTCATCCACAATGCCGGTCCGCACCTCGCGGGCGGCCGACCTCGCTGGCTACGGTCGCCGCATGGAAACCATCTGGGGATGCGACACCGTGCACATGGACGAGATCGCGGAGCAGGTCGCCGAGAAGGCGGAACAGCTGATCGAGCTGTTCCGCCTCCTGCGAGGCGCCTCCGACACGGTCGAGTGGATCGGTCCGGATGCGGAGGCCCACCGGGCACGGACCCACACCGTGACCACTGCGGGCACCGACCTGTGCGGAATCCTGCGGGATCTGTCGCGACGGCTGGAGGAGGAGTCCACCCAGCAGACGACGGCCTCCCAGGTCGACTCCGACACCAACCCGCTCGTGGCGGTGCGAGCGGACATCACCGACCTGCTGCCCGCCCCGCTCCGGGACAAGGTCGCGGGCGCGAACCCCTTCGCCGGGGGTGGCTCCGGCGACAAGCCCGCCCCCACCTCCAGGTGGGGCCTGCCCCTCAGCCCGGAGTTCAGCCCGTTCCCCGAGCTGGATCCGGGTTTCCGCGATCCCGACGCGACCTGGGGCGTGCCCACCGTCCCCGGCGTCACCCCGTTCCCTGAGATCGACCCCGGCTTCCGTGCGCCCCTCGGCGACCCGATCGGGTTCCCCGGGATCACGGGACCCCTCGGCATGCCCGCGCTCGGCGAGCCGTTCGCACGTCAGGAGCCCTACAGCCGGCCGGAGCTTCCCGACGGAGAGGAGTACGACCTCTCGCCGAGAGCCCTCGAGAACGGTGAGACCGTGCGCCAGGAAGCGCTCAGCTACGTGCCGGGAGCCTCCCAGGCCCAGCATCTGATGGGGCTCCACGAGCAGAAGGGGAACTTCCTGGACGGGGCTGAGCAGGTGCTCGAGGACCACGGCTACGACGCCCTCCTCCCCGCCGTGGACCTCGCCCGGGTCGGCCAGTCAGGGACCTCCCTGCTGATCGGCGAGAACTCGACGATCGGCCAGGCGGCGGAGGGGCTCGACATGATGGTGGCCAACGCCGGCCAGACCACCGTCGAGGTGAGCGACGCCGTGGGCAACGGTGATCTCGAGGGCGCGATACGAGCCGGCGAGCGCGGCGTCTACCGCAACTACGAGGGGCTCGCGACCGTCGCGACCGCCTCACCGATGTGGAAGATCCCCGAGGTCGGCGGCGACATGGCAGGTTCTGCCGCCGACGCGATCGAGCCGTTCAGCCCGGCCGCTGCGGAACCGCTCCGCTCTCTGGAATCGACCTCCCACGACATCGGCGACCACGTCAACGGGTTCAAGGACGCGATGCTGGACTCCGAGAACTGGTATGACGCCCGCCGCCGTGCCCTTCCCCTGCCCTGGGACCCGAAGTGATCCGTCAGGTGTCCTGCCGGTCCGAGCCGGCCTCCGCCGTCCCGGGCTCCTGGGAGACAGCACCGTCCGGACCTGCGGCGCCCGCACCTGCACCGTCAGGAGCAGAACCCTCCTGAGCAGCACTGCCAGACACTGCGGTGTCCGTGTCGTCGAGGACCCTCAGCGCGAGGCCGGAGCCGTCCTGGCTGGCCCCCACGGAGACCGTCTGCCCGTCGTGCACCTCGCCCTTGAGGATGAGTCGCGCGAGGCCGTCGCCGATCTCCTTCTGGACGAGTCGCTTCAGCGGCCGGGCCCCGTACATCGGATCGAAGCCTTCGGCGGCCAGCCACCGCGTCGCGGCCTCGTCCACCTCGAGCTCGATCCGACGGTCCTCCAGGCGGGCGGCGACGTCCGCGATCTGCAGGGTCACGATCCGCGAGAGCTGCTCACGGTCGAGGGCGTCGAACATGACCACGTCGTCCAGGCGATTGAGGAACTCGGGCTTGAAGGAGGCGCGCACCACCTGCATCACCCGCTCGTGCTTGTCCCTCTCCTCGAGGGTCTGGTCCTGCAGCACATGCGCACCGAGGTTCGAGGTGAGGATGAGGATCGTGGAGCGGAAATCGACGGTGCGGCCCTGCCCATCGGTGAGTCGCCCATCGTCGAGCACCTGCAGGAGCACGTCGAACACATCGGGGTGCGCCTTCTCGATCTCGTCGAGCAGCACCACCGAGTACGGCCTGCGCCGCACGGCCTCGGTGAGCTGGCCGCCCTCGTCGTAGCCCACATAACCCGGAGGAGCACCCACCAGTCGCGAGACGGTGTGCTTCTCCCCGTACTCCGACATGTCGATGCGCACCATCGCCCGCTCGTCGTCGAAGAGGAAGTCGGCGAGAGCCTTGGCGAGCTCGGTCTTGCCCACGCCCGTCGGGCCCAGGAACAGGAACGACCCCGTCGGGCGGTTCGGATCCGCGATCCCGGCCCGCGACCGGCGCACCGCATCGGAGACCTCCGCGACCGCGCTCTGCTGCCCGATCAGGCGCTCGCCGATCAGCTCCTCCATCTCCAGCAGCTTCTGGCTCTCGGCCTGCAGCAGACGGCCGGCCGGGATCCCCGTCCAGCTGCCCACCACATCGGCGATGTCATCGGGCCCGACGTGGTCCGAGACCAGCGGACGGTCGCCCTCGAGCCCACCGGCCGCCTCGTTCTCCTCGGCGTCCACCAGCTGCATCTTCAGCTCGGGGATGTCGCCGTACAGGATCTTGGACGCCGCCGTGAGATCGCCCTCGCGCTGGGCCCGGTCGGCCTGCATACGCAGCTTCTCCAGCCGAGCCTTCAGATCACCGACCAGGTTCAGCCCCGCCTTCTCCCGCTCCCAACGTGCCGAGAGCGCCGTCATCTGCTCGGAGCGGTCCGCGAGCTGGGAGCGCACCGACTCCAGCTGGGCGATGCTGCCCGGGTCCTCGCTGCCGGCCAGTGCCAGCTCCTCCATCTTCAGGCGATCCACCTGGCGATGCAGGATGTCCAGCTGCTCCGGGGAGGAGTCCAGCTCCATGCGCTGGCGCGACGCGGCCTCGTCGACCAGGTCGATCGCCTTGTCGGGCAGCTGACGGCCGGAGATGTACCGGGAGGACAGCGTCGCGGCGGCCACCAGCGCGGCATCCGTGATGGACACCTTGTGGTGCGCCTCGTACTTGTCCTTGAGCCCGCGCAGGATCGTGATGGTGTCCTCGACGCTGGGCTCACCGACGTACACCTGCTGGAACCTGCGCTCGAGCGCGGGATCCTTCTCGATGTTCTCGCGGTACTCGTCCAGCGTGGTCGCGCCGACCATCCGCAGCTCACCCCGGGCGAGCATCGGCTTGAGCATGTTGCCCGCGTCCATCGAGCCGTCGCCGCTGCCGCCGGCGCCGACGACGGTGTGCAGCTCATCGATGAAGGTGATGACCTGACCGTTGCTGGTGCGGATCTCGTCGAGCACCGCCTTCATGCGCTCCTCGAACTCGCCGCGGTACTTCGAGCCCGCGACCATCGAGGACAGGTCCAGCGAGATCAGGCGCTTGCCGCGGAGCGAATCGGGGACGTCCCCGGCGACGATGCGCTGGGCGAGGCCCTCGACGACGGACGTCTTGCCGACCCCGGGCTCGCCGATCAGCACGGGGTTGTTCTTGGTGCGCCGGGAGAGCACCTGCACCACTCGCCGGATCTCGGCGTCGCGGCCGATCACCGGGTCCAGCCGGCCCTCCTCGGCCTGCTCGGTGAGGTCCACGCCGAACTTCTCGAGGCTCTTGAAGGTGCCCTCGGGGTTCTGGGAGTCCATCTGGTTCATGTGCTCATCTCCTGGGGTCAGTCGGGATACGGCATCGCGAAGGGCCACCGGCGTCGCGCCGACGGCGGAGAGCAGCCGGGAGGCCGCGTCCTTGCCGAGCGCGATGCCGATCATCAGGTGCTCGGTGGACAGATAGGTCCGGTGCTGGGCATCGGCCTCGCGCCGCGCCGCATCCAGGGCGTCGTAGCCGGTGCCGACGAAGGTGGGCGATCCCGAGGCGCCGCTGCCGCTGACCTGCGGGAGGCCCAGCACGGCCTGCTCGGCGCGCCGGGCGACGTCCTGCGGATCCGCGCCGACCTCGGTGAGCACGGCACGCCCGATGCCGTCCTGCTGGGTCGCCAGCACCCACAGCAGGTGCATGGAGCTGATCTGGGGATTGCCGAGCTCGACGGCCTTCTCCGCGGCCGCGGTGACGGCCTCCTGCGATCGGGTGGTGAACTGGAACTCCACGGTGCTCCTTCCCTGGGTCTGAACGGTGCCTCGAGGGGTGCAACGACCCCAGGGTTGAGTCTATTCCGCTCAACTCTGAAATCTCTCGTCGAACCGCCGCGTCCGTGCACCTCGAGATGCACCCCGTGATGCACTCCTTGATGCACTCCGTGATGCACCTCGTCGTCGGAGGCGAGGACGCGATCCCTTGTTGTCCACAACCGCCCCACGGACGGGTCGCGGTCCGGGATCATGGTCTCCGACACCTGTAGCATCGCACCCGATACGGGTCATGCCGCGTGTGGGGGAACAGACGCGAGCGCTGGCCCCTGTCCGCCATCAGTTCCCCGTCTCTGCCGCCGAAACCGAGGACCTCATGACCCAGCCCCCGAACCCGCCGCAGGACGGCCAGTTCATGCCCAACGGACGTCCTCGTCCCGGCGCGACCTCCTCCGCGCCCGGCTCGCCGTCCTTCCAGTCCCAGCCTCGCTTCGTCGACTACGGCAACCCGCGCTCCTATGACACCTCCATGCGGCCGGCCTCCGGGCTCACCGCTGCCCGCTACGCGCCGGCGCAGATCCAGCGACCCGATCAGGCTCAGCCGCAGTCCGCCTGGTCCACCCAGATGCGCCGGGTGCAGGAGGTCTCGCAGCACGCCACCAAGGTTCCGGCCGTCAGCCTCCTGGTCTGGCTCGCCGTCGTGGTCCTGGGCATCGCCCTGCTCCTGGTGCTGGGCTACTTCTTCCTGAAGTTCGTCACGGAGTCGAGCGCGAACCCCGTGTGGTGGCCGGTGACGGCCTTCATCGCCCTGTTCTCCCTGCTGGTGATCGCCCTGGTGATGTTCCTGGCGGACCGATGGGACCCGCAGCCCTTCCCCCTGCTGGTCGTCGCCGTGCTGTGGGGCGCGGCGATCGCCGCCTTCGCGAGCTACTGGATCAACACCTTCAACAGCTCCCTGACCTACTGGGTCACCGGCAGCGAGGCCGCGGTCGCCTTCGTGGGCCCGGTGATCAGCGCGCCCCTGGTCGAGGAGACCACCAAGGGCCTGGGGCTGCTACTGCTCATGATCCTGGCCCGCCGGTACTTCAACGGCCCGCTGGACGGCATGATCTACGGCGCCCTCATCGGCGGCGGCTTCGCCTTCACCGAGAACATCCTCTACTACAGCCGAGGCCTCGAGTCCGACGGCGGCTTCGGGGTGCTGATCCTGTTCATCATGCGCGGCGTGCTGAACATCTTCGGCCATGCGATCTACACCTCGGCGACCGGAGTCATCGTCGGCTTCGTGGCGCGCAAGTGGGGCACCGTCATGGGCTTCCTCGTGTTCATCCCCGCGCTGATCCCGGGCATGCTCCTGCACGCGATGTGGAACTTCTCCGCGGGCCTGGGCAACTCCTTGCTGTTCCTCGGCGTCATGTTCGCCGCGGAAGCCGTGCTGTCCTTCCTCTGGCTGGTCTTCATCGGCGTGCTGGTCTGGGACGAGTCCCGACTGACCCGTATTCGACTGGGCGACTACGCGAACCAGGGCTGGCTCACCCACGAGGAGGTCGACATGCTCGCCACCTGGAAGGGCCGGCGCGAGGGCAAGCTGTGGGCGGCGCAGATCGGGGCGAAGCCCGTGATGAAGAGGTTCATCCGCGAGAGCTCGGACCTCGCGTCGATCCGTCAGCGCCTGCTGGCCGACGGGTCGAACCCGAAGGTCGTCGGCATCGAGGCGCGGCTGCTCAGCCGCCTGACGAGCAACCGCCAGGAGCTGCTGTCGCACTCCTCCTGAACGGTGCACGGCGGGTGATCAGTCCAGCTGCGATCTCTCCAGCGTGACCCTGCCACCCGCGGGGGTGCACGACAGATGCGCACGACGAACAGGACGGCCCGGGGCAGAAGCCCCGGGCCGTCCGACGTCCTCCAGCGCTCAGCGTGGTGGCTCCTCGTCCCGTCCCCGCAGGCGGTCCAGCGCTCGGCGCTCGCGCTTCGTGGGGCGTCCGGTGCCGCGGTCCCTGCGCGGCGGGGCGGCCGCCAGCTGCGGCGGCGGCTCCGGGCTGTGGTCCTCGTAGGCGGTCCGTGCGATCGGGGCACCGACCCGTTTGACGAGGATCTTCGTGACGATGACGATCTTCTCCCGGCCGGGCGAGCGGATCCTCAGCTCATCCCCCACCGCGATGCGCTGGGCGGCCTTGGTGGGCTCACCGTTGCGGCGCACATGCCCGCCACGGCAGGCGGCCGTGGCGGCCGAGCGGGTGGGCATCAGCCGAGCGCTCCACAGCCACACGTCCAGACGCACGGACTGCGGACCGACGGCCTGCTCGAGCCCGGTCGACGGATCGCGCCCGGTCGACGGCGCGCTCATGCGGCGGCGGGCTCACGCACGAGGGGCCACGGATCGTGCGCCTCCAGCTGCGCCGCCAGGGCGAGCAGCAGGCCGTCGTCGCCGGGACGCGTCGCGCCGAGCTGCACCCCGAAGGGCAGCACGATCCCGTCGATCTCCTCACGATGAAGCGGCACCGAGATCGCGGCGTTCCCGATCATGTTCCAGGTGCTGGTCCACGGGGTGAAGGCGCATTGGGCGTCGAAGTCCGCCCCGCCGTCGGCCAGCTGCAGATCCTCCGGATGCGCGGGCGGGCCGGAGAGGGAGGGAGTGATCACGACGTCGAAGGGAGCGAACTGCTCCCCCGTGCGCCGTGCGATCGACTGCACGCCCTGGAGGGCGGCGGCGAGTTCGACGCCGCTGTAGGAACGTCCTCGCTCCCGCAGCCAGCGGGTGAGCTCCAGGAGCTTGCCCTCCTGCTCCGGGTCGAGCGGGATCGTCGCCGCGCCGACGGTCCACAGCGGCATGAACGACGTCCATTCCTGCGGAGTGAACGGCGCACCGATCGGCGTCGCCTCATGTCCGAGCCCGTGCAGCAGGTCGATCGCACGGTCCAGACCACGCAGCGCCGCCGGATGCACCTCCGTCTCCGCCGCGAGCGGCTCACGGAGCACGCCGATGCGCAGCGGGCCCGGGGCGCGCCCCGCCGTCTCGAGGTAGCTCGCGACGCGGGAGGGTGCCGTGAGGAAGTCGCCGGGGCGCGGGCCGGCCAGCAGGTCGAGGCCGGCGGCGACGTCCCGCACGCTGCGGGCCAGCATCCCGTCGGTCGTCAGGCCCATGCCCTCGCTCGAGTACGGGCCGGGCGAGACCAGGCCGCGGGTCGGCTTGATGCCCACGATGCCGCAGCACGCGGCGGGGATCCGCACCGATCCCCCACCGTCGGAGCCGTGCGCGATCGGCACGATGCCGCTGGCCACCGCGGCGGCGGCGCCCCCGCTGGAGCCGCCTGCCGTGCGGCGCACGTCCCAGGGGGTGCGGGCCGGCGCCCCGGTCGCAGGCTCGGTGTAGCAGGGCATGCCGAACTCGGGCGTGCTGGTCTTGCCGATGGTGAGGGTGCCGGCATCGAGGATCTTCTGTGCGACGCCGTCGGTGACGCTCGCGATGTTCCCGGCGAGCGCGGCGCTGCCCGCCTCGAAGGGCTGGCCGGCGACCTGGGTGAGGTCCTTGATCGGCAGCGGCACGCCCAGCAGCGGGACGCGGTGCGCGAGCTCATCGAGCGCTCCGGTGCGCCGCGGCTCCGCGAGCTGCTCGGACACGGCCTGGGCCTGCTCGCGGGTGAGGTCCTCCAGCACGTGCGCGAAGGCGCCGACCACCCCACCCGTGCCGCGGGCGGCCTCGAGGGTGCTCTCGGCGAGCTCGCGGGGATCGATCTCCCCGTTGCGGATCGCGGCTCCTGTCTCCAGCGCTCCGAGGGCGTCGGCCCCGCGGGACGGGGTCATCGGGCCGCCTCGTCCTCGTCGGCGCGATCGCCGGCCGCGTTCTCCGAGCCGTGCCCGTCGCGACCGAGGTCGGTGCGCACCTTCTCGAGGATCCGGTCGGTCGCGTCGGTGATCTGCTCCCAGGCGAGGTCGAAGTCGCTCTCGTCGCCCCACCAGGGATCGCGGATCCCGGTGTCGTCGACCGGCTCCGGGGCGAAGTCCCGCACCATGTGCAGACGGCCGTCGAGCTCGTCGCCGCCGAGGCGCCGCAGAGGGCCCACGTGGTCATGATCCAGCGCCAGCACGAGGTCGGCGTGCTCCAGATCCTGTGCGCTCAGGTGCCGTGCGCGGTGGGCGGAGGGATCGATGCCGTGGCGGCGCAGCAGCTCTCCGGCTCGCCGGTCGATCGGGTTGCCGACCTCCTCGCGGGTGGTGCCCACCGAGGAGACCTCCACTGCGTCGCCGAGGCCCGCCTGCTGGACGGCCTCGCGCAGGGCGTATTCGGCCATCGGCGAGCGGCAGATGTTCCCGGTGCACACGGTGAGGATGCGGTAGGTCATCGGGGGTCGTCCTCCTGAGGGGTCGCGGAGTCCTCGAGCAGATCCGAGAACTCGGGATGGCGGTCGATCCAGCCGCGGGCGAACCAGCAGGTCGCGGTCACCCGGTAGCCGCGCTCTCGGACGTCCTCGAGCGCGAAGCGCACCAGGGCCGAGCCGACGCCGCGGCCGCCGTGCTCGGGGGACACGACCGTGGAGCGCAGATCACGCACGACCCCTCCCCCGCCCGGCCCACCGGGCGCGCCCGGCCCTTCCGGACCAGTCGGCTCGTCGCCGTAGGCGAGGACGCCCACCAGCGCGTCGCCCGCCAGCGCCTCGAAGCGGTCTCTGTCGTCATCGTGGACCAGGCGTACCGCGCCTGGTCCGGCGGAGGTCTCATCCATGCAGTTCACGGTACACTGCCGCTCATGCCCGCGCCCCTGATCTGGCACATCACCGAGCTGCCCGCCTGGGAGGCGGCCGCTCGGTCGGGTTCGTACACCCAAGCGACCCGTGGCCGCGACCTGAGCGAGATCGGGTACATCCACGCCTCCTGGCCCGAGCAGGTCTCCGTGGTCGCCAAACGGGTGTATCCCGACCGCCCCGCGAACCTGGTGATCCTCGAGATCGATGTGGGTCAGGTGGAGGCCTCCGGGGTCGCCGTGGACATCGAGGCCGACGACGACGGCAAGGGCCGCGGCTACCCCCACATCAAGGGTCCGCTGCCGGTCAGCGCCGTGCTGCGGCTGCGACGCACCAAGTGGATCGGCCGCGAATTCGTCGTCGTCGCGTGAGCGCTCGGGCCGGCGCCTCCGGGTGCCTGGCGCGCGGCGTGGCAATCTCCGACCCGCAGACGTAGCATCGGGCATGGCCAGATCCTCACCGTCCGCCCGGTACCTCGACATCCACCCGGTCGATCCGCAGCAGCGCCTCATCGACCAGGCCGTCGACGTGCTGAAGGACGGGGGCCTCATCGCCTATCCCACCGACTCCTGCTACGCGCTGGGGTGCTCGCTGGGCGCCGCCGAGGGCCTCGAGCGGATCCGCCGCATCCGCCAGGTCGACAAGAATCATCACTTCACCCTGGTGTGTGCGGACTTCGCGCAGCTGGGTCAGTTCGTCATCGTCTCGAACCCGACGTTCCGCCTGGTGAAGAACGCGACGCCGGGCCCGTACACCTTCATCCTGCCGGCGACGAAGGAGGTGCCCCGACGGATGGCGCATCCCAAGAAGCACACCGTCGGCGTCAGAATCCCGGATCACCGGGTCGCCCATGCGCTGGTGGAGGCGCTCGGGGAGCCGATCGTCTCCTCGACCCTGCTGCTGCCGGGTCAGGAGGATCCGCCGTCGGAGGGCTGGGTCGTGCAGGACCTGCTGGGGGATCAGGTGGACGTGATCATCGATTCCGGTGAGGTGGGCATCGAACCGACCACTGTCGTGGACCTCTCCGGCAGTGACCTCGAGATCGCGCGGGAGGGCGCCGGGGACATCGGCCGCTTCTGACGGCGGCCCGCTCGTCAGTCAGCGGCTCGCGATGGACCCGTGGTCCGGGACCTCGTGCTGAGCACCCCGGAGAAGATCAGGATGCCCAGGGCGTACAGCGGCATCATCCACAGCGCATAGCGCAGGGTCAGGGCGTCGGCGAGGGCACCGACGATCGGCGGGGTCACGAAGAAGCCCAGGCGGGCGAACCAGCCGACGACGGTGATGCCCACACCGGGCGGGACTCCCGGCATGTCGTCGGCCGCGCGATAGGCCGCGGGGAAGAGCGTGGCCACTCCCCAGCCGGCGGCGGCGAAACCGATCATCGCGGTGATCGGGCTGGGCACCAGCAGGGCGAAGGACATGCCCACGGCCGCGATCAGCGCCCCGAGCCGAGCGGTGGTGCGGTCCCCCAGCCGATCCACGACGACGTCGCCGGTGAAGCGGCCGATCGTCTGCGCGCCCTGGAGGGCCACGAAGGCCATGCCGGCGACGAACGGGGTGACCGTGAAGGTCGAATCCATGAACAGCGCGCCCCAGGTGCTGCCGGCGTCCTCGGTGGATCCGGCGAACACCAGGACCATGCCCAGGGCGCACACCAGGCCCAGCGCCCGCAGGCTCATCCCGGCGATCCGGAAGCCGGAGGGTGCCACGTCCGCGGGGACCTCCGCACCGGAGGCGGCCGACGGGGCGGCGACCGGGGTGCGCTCGGTGGTGTCGTGCCCGGGGAGCATGAAGCGCAGCGACGTCGCAGCCAGGATGCCGAAGACGACGAGGCCGATGACTCCCTGCACCCACAGCGGCAGCCCGAGCTGGGCGCTGGCCGCACCCAGCAGCCCGCCGGCGACAGCGCCCAGCGACCACCAGCCGTGATAGCTGTTCATGATCGAGCGCCGGTAGCGGCGCTCCACGCGCATGCCGTGGGCGTTCATGGAGATGTCGGTGATGGAATCGGCCGCCATGGCGAACATGAGCGAGACGGCGAGCCAGAGCCACGAGCCGGAGACGTAGACGGCCAGGTGCGTGGTCGACGCGATGATCTGGGCGATGACGGCCACCCGCGCGGACCCGAAGCGGGACATCAGGGCTGCCGCTCCGAGCCCGGCGATCAGACCGCCGATGGGCCCGATGCCGATGGCGAGCCCGAAGGCGGTCTTCGTGAGCCCGATGCTCTCGACGAGCTCCGGGTACCGGGGCACGATCGCGCAGAACGAGGCACCGTTGAGGAAGAAGAGCAGGGAGACTGCCCAGCGTGCCCGACGGGCGTCGGCGGTGACCGAGGAGAGCGCCGCAGCGGACGAGGAGGAGTGAACGTTCACGGGGCACCATTGTCCGGGAGTCGCCCGCAGAAGCCAACCCGGTTCGCGACGGCCCGGTCACCGGTTCGTGGCCGGGGCCCACGTACGCTTGCGGCATGTCGATACATATCGGTGCCTCGCCCGACCAGATCGCCCCCTATGTCCTCATGCCCGGTGATCCCTACCGTGCCCGCTGGATCGCCGAGACCTTCCTCGAGGATCCCGTCCAGTACAACGATGTGCGCGGGATGCTCGGGTACACCGGCACCTACGCCGGCGTCCGCATCTCCGCCCAGGGCTCCGGTATGGGCCAGCCGTCGATGGCCATCTACGCCCAGGAGCTCTTCGACGACTACGACGTCCAGGCCATCGTGCGGGTAGGGACCTGCGGCGGGCTCTCCGAGAAGGTCTCGGTGCGCGACGTGATCCTCGGGACTGCCGCATCGACCGATTCCGCGATGAACGTGCCGCGGTTCCGGCAGGTCTCCTATGCCCCGGCCGCCGATTTCGAGCTGCTGAGGATCGCGGCCGACGTCGCCGAGGAGAAGATGCTGCCGGTGATCGCCGGCGGGCTGTACTCCGCGGACCAGTTCTACAACCCCGACCCCACCATCACCGCGACGCTCGCCGAGTACGGCGTGCTCGGTGTGGAGATGGAGGCCGCCGCCCTCTACACGCTCGCCGCGCAGTTCTCGCGCCGGGCACTGGCCGTCTGCACCGTCTCCGACCATCTCGTGACCGGCGAGGAGACCAGCTCGCAGGAGCGCCAGGAGACCTTCGAGGACATGATCGTCGTGGCGCTGGAGTCGATCGTCCGGCTCGACGGCACCCACCGGTCCTGATGCCGCGCCGGCTCGGTCGGCACTGATCCGCAGGCCGGGTGGCGTACGCGCCGCCCGGCCCGGCACAGACTCGCGCCACCTGGCCCGCCCGAGACCCGAGCCGCCCCGCCCGCCGGAGGCCCGCGTCTCCCTACCCAGCGGAGGAGTGCGCGTTTCGGCCAGTCCCGGAAATGACTCGTGCCCGGCCGCTGTGAAGCGCCGGGCACGAGGAATGCATGGAGGAGCTGGGCTCAGGTGAGGAAGCGCGGCACCAGGTCGAAGGTGCCGAACAGTGCGAGCAGGCACATGCCCAGCCCGACCAGGAAGGTCACCGTGGTGAACAGGCTCATCACGTAGAGGCCTGCGGCGAACAGGACGAACAGGACGACGAACAGCACGATGCTGAGCACCAGGTTGTTGCCGTTCGAGGTCTGGTTGCTCTCGGAACGCTCTGCCTTCTCGGCCATGATCTCGGCCTGGTCGGCGTGCGCGGCCTGCTGGTTGTTCATGGTGGTTCTTCCTCCGTGTCACCCGATTGCTCCGCGCGGCCCGAGGGCGCGAACGGTCACCGCCATCTTAGACCAGCGCGGGCTCCGATGCCGACGCCGCGCGATGGCTGATCGCCGTGAGCAGGCTCTCGAAGATGGCAGCGCCGTCCGTGCCATCGATCTCGGGGTGCCATTGCACCGCGAGCACGCTGGATCCGGACTCGGCCTCGACCGCGAGCGGGAGCCCGCTGTCGTGGCGGGCCACGATCCGCAGATCCCCGGCGACACCGCGCACACCCTGGTGGTGGAAGGCGGTGACCTCCGCGCGGGTGCCCAGCGCCACGGCCAGGTCGCTCGCGGCGTCGATGCCGACCTCGACCCGGGTGGGGCTCTCCCCGGTGAAGGGGTGGGCCGGGAGGTCGACGGGCAGGTGGCGGTGCAGCTCGCCGCCCTCCGCGATGACGATGATCTGCAGACCGCGGCAGATGCCCAGCACGGGAACGTCCGCACGGCGGGCGGCACGGTAGAGGGCGGTCTCGAAGGCGTCTCGCTCCGGGTCCGGGGTCATATCGGTGGCCAGTGCGCCCTCGCCCCAGGCTGCGGGGTCGAGGTCGGTGCCGCCGGTGAGCACGAGACCGTCGAGCTCGGCGATCTCCTCGTCGCTCCAGGCGTCCTGCGGGGCGATGATCACGGGCCGGGCGCCGGCCTCGCGGAGCGCACGCACGTAGTGCTCGGTGACCACCACGGCGTCATGGCCCGCCCAGGCGCCGGACATCATGGCCCGGGTCCCTGCGGTCACGCCGATGAGCGGGCGACGGGTGGTGCGCTGCGCCATGATGTAGTCCTTTCCGCGGAGATCCGAGCCGCCGGGTCGGCGACATGCACAGTTCATCGTGCGGACGGTGCCCCGGGCGACCTATGTGGCCGAATGTGACAGGGACGGTTTCTCCCGTGAGGGGAGCGGGGTCTTTCGTGTGGGGGGAGGCGGTGTCTCCCGTGTGTGGGGGTCTCTCGGGCAGGGGCAGCAGCCTCCGCACGGGACCGGGCCCGGCGCGGGAGAAGGGCCGGCAACGTTCAGCGCCGGGCCTCGCCGACGCTCCGGGCCTCGCCGATGCGCCGGGCGTCGCCGATGCTCCGGGCCGCGCCAGCGTTCAGTGCCGGGCCCGCGCCGTCGGCTGGAGCTTCTGATGCTGCTCGATCGCGGCGAGGTAGTGTCCGCGCAGCTGCTCGGCCAGCACAGGCCAGGTGCGCTGGTGCACCGAGTCCAGCGCCGCTCGTCCGAAGGCCAGCCTCTTGGCGTCGTCGAAGAGCAGATCGCTGGTGTGCTCGCGCAGCTCGTCGAGCATGCCGGGGGTGTAGAGCCACCCGGTGCGGCTGGGCGCGATCAGGTCCACGGGCCCGCCTCGACGGGGCGCGATCACGGGCAGTCCCGAGGCCATGGCCTCCTGGATGGTCTGCCCGAATGTCTCGAGCTCCCCGGGGTGGATGAACAGATCGGCGCTGGCGAGGTGGGCGGCGAGATCGGTGCCTGTGCGGAAACCGGCGAAGGCGGCACGAGGCATCTCCCGGCGCAGGGTGTCGCGGTCCGGCCCATCGCCCACGATCAGCAGCCGCACCCCGGGCATGTCGTGGATGACCTTCAGGTCAGCGACCTGCTTCTCGGGCGCGAGACGCCCCACGTACACCACGAGCTTCTCCCCCGGCCCCGCGTACTTCTCCCGCAGCGAGTCGCTGCGCAGCGTCGGCGAGAACAGGGAGGTGTCCACGCCGCGCCGCCACAGGTGCACCCGGTCGATGCCATGCTCGATGAGCTGGTCCCGGGTCGCAGTGGAGGGGGCCAGCGTGAGCGTGGCGCGGTTGTGGACGTCCTTGAGCAGCTGCCAGGAGGCGTTCTCCAGGAAGGGCATGCCGTAGCGGGCGGTGTAGCCCGGGATGTCCGTCTGATAGACGGCGACCGTGGGCACCCCGGCCTTCTGCGCGGCGACCACGGCCCGCCCGCCCAGGATCGTGGGCGAGGCGAGGTGGATGACGTCAGGCTGGAAATCCTCGATGCGTCGGCGCAGGGACGCGGCGCTGGTGGCGGCGATCCGCACCTCGGTGTAGCCGGGCAGCGGGGCCGACGCGACGCGGCGCACCCGGATCTTGCGCCCTCCGGCGGTGCGGAGGAATCTGTCGGCCCCCGGCCACTTCGGGGCGATGATCCCGAGATCATCGCCGACGGCGGCGAAATGGTCGACGACGCGGAGCACCGAATTGGTGACACCGTTCATGTGCGGCAGGAAGGACTCGGTCACGACAAGGATCCTCACGACCGTGATGCTCCTCCGCCCGAGCAGAATCCGCCCCTCTGCCGCATGACCCCTTCACGACGTCCACGTGAACACTCAGAGGCGGCGGGAGGCGACCTCCGCGCCTGCGTCACGCCTCACGCCTCACGCCTCACGCCTCACGTCTCACGCCGTCCTATGCGCCAGGGCTTGGGTCGCCTGTCAAAGACGAGAACGTCGTTCGCGGTGCCTCCGGAACACGGGAAGCACCGCGAACGGCGTTCTCGATCACGCGGAGCGGCACCGGGAGCTGCGGGAGCCGGGCCCGGAGCGACAGCGTCGCAGGCCGGGAGCGGAGCTGACGCGGTACCCGCACCCGTACCCGCACCCGTGCCCGCTACGCTCCACAGCCGCCCACAGGGTCAGAGGCGGCGCGAGGCGAGCTGCGCGCCCTGGGCGAGCGACTCGAGCTTCGCCCAGGCGATCTGCGGGTGGATGCGCCCGCCGAGGCCGCAGTCGGTGGAGCCGATGACCCGCTCGGGGCCGACGAGCTTCGCGAAGCGCTCCAGGCGCTGCGCGACCAGCTCCGGGTGCTCGACGACATTGGTCGCGTGAGAGACGATGCCGGGCACGAGCACCTTGTCCTCGGGCAGCTCGAGGTCCTGCCACACGGTCCACTCGTGCTCGTGGCGCACGTTGGCGGCCTCGAAGCTGTAGTACTTCGCGTCGATCTCCAGCAGCAGCGGAGCGATGTGGCGGAACTCGATGTCCGTCGTGTGCGGGCCGTGCCAGGAGCCCCAGCACAGGTGGAAGCGGGTCTGCTCGGTGGGCACGTTCACCAGCGCGCGGTTCACGGCGTCGACCCGCTTGCGGGTGAAGGCGAGGTAGTCCTCGACCGACGGCTCGGGATTGATCTGATCCCAGTTCTCGGCGATCGAGGGATCGTCGATCTGCACGGTGAGCCCGGCGGCGGCGATCGCCTCGTACTCGGGGCGCATCACCTCGACCCACGCGTCGAGGAAGGCATCCTCGTCCCCGTAGTGGTCGTCGTTGATACGGCTGCCGGAGCCCGGGGAGAGGGAGTTGAGGAAGCCGTGCTCGTAGCCTGCCGCCTGGAGCGCCTCCTGGATGTTGGTGGTGTCCTGCGCGACGAGCTCGCGGCCGACGTCGGAGAACGAGACCGCGCCGGTCGCGGCCGGGAACGTGGTCTGGGCGCCGACGGTGATGCCGGAGGTGGGGTCCTGGTAGGCGTCGGCGAAGATCGTCCAGTCGCGTCGGTCCGGGAAGGTCGTCAGGCGCACGTTCCCGGGGCTCGAGCGCACGGGCTCGCTGGAGAAGTGGTCGCTGCCGGTCAGCTCGAGGCCGCCGACGCGGTCGAAGATGTAGGACCACCAGGCGCCGTAGTTCACGGCCGATCCCATGAGGTGCCCGTACTCCCCGTCGTTGGGGATCGAGATGCCGATCGAGCGCTGCGTGGCGACGACGTCGACGACCGCCTGGCGCAGCACCTCGCGGAACTCGTCGGTGGGCTCGGGGGTCAGTCCGTCCTCCCCGACGGGGCGGGCCGCGTTGGCCGCGATCAGCTCGGGGCTGCGGGGAAGGGAACCGGCATGGGTGGTGAGGATCTCGGTCATGCCTCTGAGGGTAGAAGACGTGACGCCCCGGTTGGAAACCGGGGCGTCACAGCCGTTCATCGAGCAGCGCGGCCGAGCAGCCGCACATCGTGCTGACCGTCCCACCCACGGACCAGCAGATCAGCAGATCAGCAGATCAGCACATCACTCGTCGCCACGGGGCCAGGTCGGGACCAGATTGCGGTCGCCGTAGGCCTGGTCGATGCGCCGCACCGGCGGCCAGTACTTCGACTGGACCCTCATCTGTGCGCTGTCATGGGTGGAGAGGTCCTCCGGGGCGGTCCAGCTGCCGGGGTAGACGGCGACCTCGCGCGAGTAGGGATGGGTCCACTCCCCCGTGGCGATGGACGCCGCGGTGTGCGGGGCGTTGACCAGCGGGTTGTCCTCGGCGGACCACGTGCCGGCCAGCACCTCCTCGCCCTCCTTCGCGATCATCAGCATCGCGTCGACGAAGCGGTCGATCTCGGCGAAGTCCTCGGACTCGGTCGGCTCCACCATGAACGTCCCGGCGACGGGGAACGACATCGTCGGGGCGTGGAAGCCGTAGTCGACGAGCCGCTTGGCGACGTCGTCCACGGTGATCCCGGTGCGGGCGGTGAAGGGACGCAGGTCCACGATGCACTCGTGGGCGACCAGCCCGTTCTCGCCGGTGTACAGGATCTCGTAGGACTCCGAGAGACGGCGGGCCATGTAGTTGGCTGCGAGGACCGCGGAGGCGGTCGCATGACGCAGCCCGTCCGGCCCCATCAGGCGGATGTAGGTCCAGGTGATCGGCAGGATCGACGGGGAGCCGTACGGGGCCTGCGAGACCGGGGCGCCGCCGTGGACCTGCTCCCCGTGACCGGCCACCGGGTGCTCCGGCTTCTGCATGGCCGGGTGTCCGGGCAGGAACGGGGCCAGGTGGGCGCGGGCCGCGACCGGGCCCACGCCCGGGCCGCCGCCGCCGTGGGGGATGCAGAACGTCTTGTGCAGGTTCAGGTGGGAGACGTCGCCGCCGAACTCGCCGGGACGGGCGACCTTCAGCAGGGCGTTGAGGTTCGCCCCGTCGACGTAGACCTGGCCGCCGGCGTCGTGCACGAGTTCGCAGACGGTGCGCACCTCCTCCTCGTACACGCCGTGCGTGGAGGGGTAGGTGATCATGATCGCGGCGAGCTCGTCGCCGTGGTCCTTGATCTTCTGCTTGAGGTCATCGAGGTCGATGTTGCCGCGGGAGTCCGAGGCGACCACCACCACGCGCAGGCCGGCGTTGACGGCGCTGGCGGCATTGGTGCCGTGCGCGGAGCTCGGCACCAGGCACACCTCACGGCCGCTCTCGCCGCGGGAGGCGTGATAGGCGCGGATCGCGAGCAGCCCCGCGAACTCGCCCTGCGAGCCGGCGTTGGGCTGCAGGGACACGGTGTCGTAGCCGGTGAGGTCCGTCAGCCAGGTCTCCAGCTGGGTGATCAGCTCGAGATAGCCCTCGACGTCCTCGCGCGGGGCGAAGGGATGGATCGCGTTGAAGCCCGCCCAGGTGACGCCTGCCATCTCGGTGGCGGAGTTGAGCTTCATGGTGCACGAGCCCAGCGGGATCATCCCCCGGTCCAGGGCGAAGTCACGGTCCGCGAGACGGCGCAGGTAGCGCATCATCGCGGTCTCGGACCGGAAGGAGGAGAACACCGGGTGCTGGAGGAAGGCGTCCTCGCGCGCCAGCCCTCCCCAGGCTCCGCCCGAGGCGGTCTCGGCCAGCTCCTGGCCGGGGTTCTGGGCGTAGGGCGCGAACACTGCGGCGATCGCCTGCAGATCGGCCGACGTGATGGTCTCGTCCAGGGAGAGGTGCACGAGGTCGTCGCCCACGGCATGGACCAGGAAGCCTGCCTCCCCCGCGGCCGCGACGATGTCCTGGGCCTGTCCTGTCGCGCGCACCTCGAGGGTGTCGAAGAAGGAGTCCCCGACGAGCTCGAAGCCGCTGGCCACGAGATGGGCGGCGAGGGTCGCGGTGCGATCGGCGACCTGGCGACCGATCCGGGTGAGCCCCTCGGGGCCGTGGTAGACGGCGTACATGGCTGCCATCACGGCGAGCAGCACCTGGGCGGTGGTGATCGAGCTGGTGGCCTTCTCGCGGCGGATGTGCTGCTCGCGGGTCTGCAGCGAGAGCCGGTAGGCGGGGTTGCCCTCGGCGTCGACGGAGACCCCCACGAGCCGGCCGGGCAGCTGGCGCTCGAGGCCCTTGCGCACGGCGACGAAGCCCGCGTGGGGGCCGCCGAAGCCGAGCGGGATGCCGAAGCGCTGGGAGCTGCCCACGGTGACGTCGGCCCCGAGCGAGCCCGGCGAGGCGAGCATCGTCAGCGCCAGCAGATCGGCGGAGACGATCGCGACGGCCTTGGTGGACTTCACCTCGGCGATGACGTCCCGGGGATCCCAGATGCGGCCGGAGGCCCCGGGATACTGGATGAAGGCCCCGAAGTAGTCGCCCTCGGGAGCGCCGTCGCGGGCGAAGTCCACCTCGCGCAGCTCGATGCCGAGTCCGTCGGCGCGGCCGCGCAGCACGGCCTTCGTGGCGGGCAGCGCATCGGTGTCCACCAGGAACACGTTCCCGTTGCGCTTGGCGGTGCGGCGGGCGAGCATGAGCGCCTCGGCCGCGGAGCTGGCCTCGTCCAGGGTCGATGCATTGGAGACATCCATCCCGGTGAGGTCGCAGATCATGGTCTGGAAGGTCAGCAGCGCCTCGAGCCGGCCCTGGGAGATCTCCGGCTGGTACGGCGTGTATGCGGTGTACCAGGCCGGGTTCTCCAGGACGTTGCGCTGGATCACGGCGGGCGTGTGGGTGCCGTGGTAGCCCAGACCGATCAGGGAGCGCCGCACGGTGTTGCGATCGGCGAGAGCCTTCAGCTCGGCCAGCGCAGCGGTCTCGGTGATCCCTGCCGGCACCGAGGAGACCGCGTCCCGGCCCTCCGGTTCCAGCAGGATCGTGCTGGGCACGGCGGCCGTCAGCATCTCGTCCACGGTCTCGTAGCCGAGGACCTCGAGCATGCGACGCTGCGCATCGGGATCGGTGCCGACATGGCGGCGGACGAAGGAGTCGTGCGCATGCACGGACGAAGCGGTCATGAAGAGGTGCCCCTGGGGTGTCGCGGTTCTCGGTGGGTGCGTGGGCCCGACGGCCGGGGCGACCGCGCACACGATGCGGCCGCCTCCCGGTCGGTCAGGACTGGGTGAAGGCTGTGTAGTCCTCGGCGCTCAGCAGATCCTCGGGCAGCGCGGCGAAGCTGACCTTGACCAGCCAGCCCTCGTCGAACGGCGAGGAGTTCACGAGCTCCGGGGCGTCGACCACGGCCTGGTTGACCTCGGTGACGGTGCCGTCGATCGGGGAGAACAGGTCCGAGACGGACTTGGTGGACTCGATCTCACCCATCTCGGTGCCGGCGGAGATGTCGGCGCCGGCCTCGGGCAGATCGACGTAGACGACGTCGCCGAGCTGCTCGGCCGCGTAGTCGGTCACGCCGACGACGGCCACGCCGTCGGAGTCGACGCGGACCCACTCGTGGTCCTTGCTGTAGAGGAGTTCTGCGGTCATGAGGATGGTCCTTCCGGGAGACACAACGGGGATCGAACGGGAAACTCTGGAGCGACCGGTCGGGGACCGGATTCAGGCGAGGGGTGGAGGGCTGAGGTCAGGCCCGGGAGATGAGAGGTCAGGCGCGGGAGTAGAACGGCAGGGCGACGACGCGCACCGGGAGGTCCTTGCCGCGCACATCAGCGATCAGCTCGGTGCCCACCTCGGTCACGGCCGGGCGCACGAAGGCCATGGCGATGGGGTGGCCGAGGGTCGGCGAGAGCACCCCGGAGGTGATGGCCCCGACCTCGCGCCCCTCGGTGTCGCGCACCTTCGCGTCGGCGCGGGCGGCTCGTCGGCCCTCGGCGACCAGGCCCACCAGCACGGGGCGATCGGACAGGTCCGCCGCCTCGACGCCTTCGCGGCCGACGAAATCGCCCTTGGACGTCAGGGCCACGACCCGTGCCATGCCCGACTGGGCGGGGTACAGATCCCGGCCGAGCTCGTGGCCGTACAGCGGCATCCCGGCCTCGAGGCGCAGGGTGTCGCGGCAGGCGAGGCCGCATGGGGTGAGGTCCTCGCCGCCGGCAACGGTCAGCTGCTCCCACAGGACTGCGGCGAGCTCGTCGGGGACGTACAGCTCGAAGCCGTCCTCCCCGGTGTAGCCGGTGCGGGCGATCAGCAGCTGCTCCCCGCGGTAGGTGCCCTCGGCGAAGCGGTAGTTCTTCATCTCCCGGAGATCCTCGGCGCCGATGCCCTCGACACCGCTGTCACCGGTGGTCAGGGCGCGCAGCAGGATCTCCTCGCTGGCCGGGCCCTGCACGGCGATCAGGGCGGTGCGGTCCGAGGCGTCGTCGACCTCCGCGTCGAAGCCGGCGGCACGCGTCGTGAGCTCCTGGGCGTCGACCTCCGCGTTGGAGGCGTTGGCGACCACGATGAAGTGGTCCTCGGCCAGGCGATAGGTGATGACGTCGTCGATCACGCCGCCGTCCTGCGTCAGCAGCAGCGAGTACTTCGCGCGTCCGACGGACATCGCCGACAGCTTCCCGGCGAGCGCATGGTCGAGGGCGTCGGCCGCCTGCGGGCCGCGCAGATGGATCTCGCCCATGTGGCTGAGATCGAAGAGCCCCGCACGCTCCCGGACCGCCGCGTGCTCGGCGAGATCCGAGTCGTAGCGGACCGGCATGCGCCAGCCCGCGAAATCGGTAAACGTCGCTCCGAGCGACTCGTGGACCGTCTCCAGCGTGGTGCTGCGCAGAGCCTGCTCGACCATCATGCTCCTTCTCGTCACGGGGCGGGATCACCGCCCGGCTGCGTCACACGGCACGTGCTCGTGAGCCGACAGGGTGCGTCACCTCGGCGTGCCGCAGAAGTCACCATACCGTTGCTCCCCGCGCCTCGTGGCACCCGCGGACATCTGCACGGAAACCCCGTGCAACTGGCCAGGAAAACGAAGGACGCAGCACCCGGACCTTGTACGGTGGACCCGTGACGAAGGAAGGCACGAGCGAATGGCCGGTCCGGATCCCCAGCCCTCGGCTGATGATCCGCCCGCCGGGCGACGGCGACCGCGAGGCGGTGATCCGTCTGCTCACCGATCCTGTGACCCGGGAGTACCTCGGCGGTGCCGTGGACTACGCGTCGCGGCAGGCGCTGGAGCTCTCGCCGCTGGATCTCACGTGGGGCCGCTGGGCCCTCATCCGCCATGAGGACGACACGATGATCGGGTCGATCACCCTGGACTACGACCGCGGGGAGCTCGAGCTCTCCTACGCCCTGCTCCCGGAATGGACCGGGCAGGGGTACGCCGCGGAGTCCTGCATCGCGCTGCTCTCCTGGGCGCGCCATGCCCTCGAGGACGATCACGTGATCGCGATCAGCCAGACCCGGAACAAGCGCAGCGTCGCCCTGCTGCGCAAGCTCGGCTTCACCGTGCGCAAGGGGCTCGAGGAGTTCGGCTCGCAGCAGCTGCTGCTGGAGCGTTCGCTCCGTGATCCGCTGCCGGAGCAGGCGCTGGAGCTGCAGACCGAAGCGGACCCGCCGCCACCCACCCGGCGCTGAGCCACCGACCGCGCGGGCCGGTCCGCAGCCCGATCAGCCGCGGGCGACCGGACAGCTCATGCATCGCGGCCCGCCACGGCCGCGGCCCAGCTCGTCCCCGGTGAACTCGAGCACCTCGATCCCCTGGGCCCGCAGGTACTCGTTGGTCGCCGCGGCCCGCTCGTAGGCGACGACCTTCCCCGGTGCGATCGCCAGCACGTTGCAGCCGTCGTCCCACTGCTCGCGCGCCGCCGCATAGGCATCCAGGGGTGCGCTCAGCACGCGCAACGACTCGACGCCGAGCCCGCGCGCGAGCACCTCGTCCATCTCACCGGCCGCGCGCGCCCGCGACACCAG
The DNA here is from genome assembly GCF_039526165.1 of Brachybacterium tyrofermentans. Lineage (NCBI taxonomy): Bacteria > Bacillati > Actinomycetota > Actinomycetes > Micrococcales > Dermabacteraceae > Brachybacterium > Brachybacterium tyrofermentans. The sequence goes on along the minus strand of NZ_BAAAIR010000003.1, from coordinate 48,401 downwards.
ACGGCCGCCGCGCCGCTGGATCTCGAAGGTCTCGAGCGACCCCAGGGGCCCGTATCTCAGCATCGACTCCTGGTCGACGACCGTGGTCACGGTGTCCAGATGCATCATCGAGCGCTGATGCGGGAGAGCGATGGCGATCACCGTGTCCACCGTGCCGTCCTCGAGGAGATCCGCGGCCAGGCGCTCGACGCCCACCGCGGTGGTGCGCTCGGACAGCCCCACGGCGAGCACGCGCGGCGACAGCAGCATCACGTCCCCGCCCTCGACGGTGGCCGCACCGCCCGCGCCCGGCCCCAGGATCCGACGCGGCGCGGAGGCCCCGGCGAACGCGGGGTGATACCGGTAGATCGCCTCGAGGTGCAGGCTCTCTCGTCGTCGGGCCGATCGCCGCATGGGGCTCACCGAGACGACGTCGCCGATCCAGGCGGAGGAGTCGCGGGTGAAGAGATGGTTGGGCAGGGGGTCGAGCACGAGGTGCTCCCCCGGCACGTGCTGCAGGGAGATCGACCGGGGCGCGACCCCGAGCCGACGGAGCTCGGAGACGGTGATCCCGGCGATCATGACGTCGACCAGCTGGGCCGCCGGGAGGTCGGCGATCGCCTCGCGGAGGTCCTGCGCGGCGATGTCGCCCAGCGCCGCGGGGTCCAGCGCCCGGCCCAGCAGCCGGGAGCGGACGTCGGCGTCCTCCAGCAGGTCGGTCAGCAGCTGGGTCAGCTCGAGCACCTCGACACCCTCGCCGGTGAGCAGGGCGGTGAACTCGGAGTGCTGCGCCTCCGCCCGGTCACGCCAGAGCACCTCGTCGAAGAGGAGATCCTCCCGGCTGTCCGGGGTGAGCCGTTCCAGCTCGGGTCCCGGTCGGTGCACGATCACCCTCCGCAGCGGAGAGATCTCATCGTGCACCCCTTGATACCGGGGCGGCGTATCGGTCATGCGGACTCTCCTCGTCGAGACGTCAGGTGGATGCACGCTAACAGACCTTTCAGCCAGTTCCGGCCCGCTCCGGCCCGCCCCTGCGCGCGCTCCGGGCAGGCTCCTTCGCCCGCTCCGGGCCGGCGGTGACTACGCTGGTGGTGTCCGCTTCCGTTCCTGCAGGAGGTCTCCATGACCACGCTCTCCCTTCCCAGCACGTCGCTCGCCGACGGCACGGCCTTCCCGCTGATCGGTTTCGGCACCGGTGGTCTGAAGGGTCCCGACGGCGCCGAGGCGATCGCGACCGCGATCCGAGCCGGCTACCGTTTGCTGGACACCGCCGCCCAGTACGGCAACGAGACCGCCGTGGGCGAGGCGGTGCGCCGCAGCGGCGTCGACGTCGACGAGGTCCTGGTGACCACGAAGATCGCCGGCGACGACCAGGGACGCGAAGCGGCCCGCACCGGCTACCTGGAGTCCCTGCGCCGGCTCGGCCTCGAGCGTGCCGCGCTCGTGCTGATCCACTGGCCCAACCCCTCCCGCGGCCTCGCGCTGGACACCTGGCGCACGCTGATCGACCTCAAGGAGCAGGGGAAGGCGCTGCACATCGGCGTCTCGAACTTCCGTCCCGAGCAGATCCAGGAGCTCGTCGACGCCACCGGGGTGTGGCCCGAGGTCAACCAGATCCAGCTCTCCCCCGCCCTGCAGCGGCACGAGGCGATCGCCTTCCACCGCGAGCACGGGATCGTCACCGAGGCGTGGGGACCGCTCGGCGGCCGCGACGGGCTGAGCACCCAGTACGCGCTGCGCAAGGTGGCCGACAAGCACGGTGCCACCACCAGCCAGGTGACCCTGCGCTGGACCATCGATCAGGGCATCGTCGTGATCCCGAAGTCCGGCGATCCGCAGCGCCAGCTCGACAACGCCTCCCTGGACCACGTCGCGCTCGACGACGCCGACCGGGAGCTGCTCGCGACGCTGGACCTCGGCGAGGAGGCCGCCTGGGACTCGCGGGAGCACGAGGAGTGGTGACGGCGGGCGGCCACGCCCGCTTCTGCCCCGGTGAGGAGCACGGGGAGATCGTGTTCCTCACCGGCTCCGGACTCAGCGCCCGCACCGGCCTCGGCACCTTCCGCGGCCCGGACGGGCTCTGGGCGATGGAGCCGGAGACGGAGCAGGCGATGCATGCCGAGCTGCTGCCCGGCTCGTTGCCGATGCTGTGGTCCGTCTGGGGGCGCATGGCGCGGATCGCCCTGGACCACGGCCCGACCCCGGGACACCGGGCGATCGCGCGCCTCGGTGCCCCGGTGATCACCCAGAACATCGACGGGCTCCACCAGGCCGCCGGCAGCGAGGTCGTCGCCGAGCTGCACGGGAGCGCCCTGCAGGCCGTATGCCTGGGCCCGGAGTGCCGATGGCGGGCCACCGTCGTGCCCGGCGCCGGGAGCCGCGCGGAGGATCACGGGGTCCCGGCGGCCTGCCCGGACTGCGGGGAGCCCACGCGCCCCGATGTGGTGCTGTTCGACGAGAACCTGCCGGCGGACGCGCTCGAGCTCGCGGTGCGGCTGGCGCGGCGAGCCGATCTGTTCGTGGCCGTCGGGACCAGCGGCGTGGTCTTCCCCGCCGCCCAGCTCGCTCCGACGGCGAAGGCCCACGGGGCCACGACCGTGCTGATCGACATCGACCCGCCGCCGGATCCGGCCCTGCGGGCGATCTTCGACCACATCATCGCCGAGGACGCCCACGAGGTGCTCCCGGACTGGGAGCGCACGCTGAACCAGGTCGGGCGGAGCTCCTTCCTCGACCCGTTCTGATCCAGCAGCCGGGTCAGATCCAGATCGCGGGATCCACCTGGTGCTCGGGGTGGGCGGCGCCGGCGCGCACCTTCGCCGGGACGCCGACGGCGGTGGCCCCGTCGGGGACGTCCCGCACCACCACGGCGTTGGCGCCGATCTGGGCGCCCTGTCCGATCACGACGGGGCCGATCACGCGGGCTCCGGCGCCGATCGTCACGCCGTCCTCGACCGTGGGGTGACGTTTGGTCCGCTCCATGGAGCGCCCTCCGAGCGTGACCCCGTGGTAGAGCATCACGTCGTCGCCGACCTCGGAGGTCTCGCCGATGACGACGCCCATGCCGTGGTCGATGAAGAAGCGGCGGCCGATGGTCGCCCCCGGATGGATCTCGACCCCGGTGACCGAGCGGGCACCCTGCGCGATGATGCGGGCGGGCAGCCGCGCTCCCCGTTCCCACAGCCGGTTCGCCACGCGATAGGTCCAGATCGCATGCAGCCCCGGGGAGGTGAGCACCACCGAGAGGTCGTCGGTCGCCGCGGGGTCACGACGGCGCGCCGCCGCGACGTCCTCCCGGACGGTCGCGACGGCGCCCATCACACGGTCCGTGAGGCCTCGTGCCAGGGGCCGGAGGCCCCGCGACGAGCCCTGCTCCGGACGCGCGCTGCGAGATTCCGAGGTGCTCAATCCGCGTACTCGGCGAACAGCGGGGTGGAGAGGTAGCGCTCCCCGAAGTCCGGCACGATCACCACGATGGTCTTCCCGGCGAACTCCTCGCGGGCACCGATGCGGGCGGCGGCCTCGATCGCGGCGCCGGAGGAGATGCCGACCAGGAGACCCTCGGTGCGGGCCACGTTGCGGGCACGCTCCATCGACGTCCCGGCGTCGATGTCGACGACCTCGTCGTAGACCTCGCGGTCCAGCACGCTGGGCACGAAGTTCGCGCCGAGGCCCTGGATCTTGTGGGGGCCGGGGGCGCCGCCGTTGAGGATCGCGGACTCCTGCGGCTCGACCGCGAAGACCTTCACCTCGCCCTTGCGCTCCTTGAGGACCTGGCCCACACCGGAGATCGTGCCACCGGTGCCGATGCCGGCGACCAGCGCGTCGACCGAGCCGTCGGTGTCCTTCCAGATCTCCTCGGCGGTGGTGCGACGGTGCACCTCGAGGTTGGCGGGGTTGTCGAACTGCTTGACCTGGACCGCGCCGTTCTCGGCGGCGATCTCCTGGGCCTTGTCCACGGCACCCTGCATGCCCTTGGCCGCCTCGGTGAGCACCAGCTCGGCGCCGAAGGCGCGCAGCAGCATGCGCCGCTCCTTGGACATGGACTCGGGCATCGTGAGGATGACCTTGTAGCCGCGGGAGCTGCCCACCATCGCCAGCGCGATGCCGGTGTTTCCGCTCGTGGCCTCGACGATGGTGCCGCCGGCCTGCAGCTCGCCGGACTTCTCGGCGGCGTCGATCATGGCTGCGCCGATGCGGTCCTTGACGGAGTTGGCGGGGTTGTAGAACTCGAGCTTGGCCAGCACGGTGGCCTTCACGTCCTCACCCAGGTGATTGAGCTTCACCAGCGGCGTGCCGCCGATCAGTTCGGAGACGTTCTCGTAGATAGCCATGTGTTCCTCCTCGATGGACGGGTCACTCACGACATGACCCAAAGGTGCGCTTGGATTGATCATAACCGTGCAGGGCGCCGCCGTGCGGGGACGCCCACCATCGGCGGACTCCCGGAGTCCTCCGGGCCGTCGCCGGCACGTTGCCGGCTCGAACTCCTCCAGGGTCCCACCGTTCCGACACGCGCGCATCGACCAACGTCGACGAGCTCGCGCGCATGCCCCCTCTAGTCTCGCCCCATGCCCTTCTCGACCGCCGACCCCGTCGCCGTCCAGCCAGCTCGCTCGCAGTCCGCGCCGACCCCGCTCGCCGCTCTCGCCCTCGCCGCGCTGGTGTCGCTGCTGTCTCTGCTCGTGATGCTCCCCGCCCCGGCGCTGGCCGAGACCCCGCGCTCGGTCTCCGTCACCGACACGGACACCACGGGCCACGTCGATCCCGAGATCCTCGAGAGCCGGCTCGCCGACGTCGACTTCCGCCGCCAGGTGGATCTCGCGGTGCTGGTCCTCGACATCACGGACTACGGTCTCGAGGAGTCCCAGGACACGGCGCTGAACGATGCCGTGCTCGCCCACGCGAAGGACGCCGCCCCCGAGCTGCTCGCCCCGGACGGCGACCACTGGGCCGATGGCACGGTGATCATCGCCCTCGACCCCGAGAACCGGTTCGTGGGCACCTACGCCGGGGAGGACGTGAAGCTCGACGAGGACGGCTTCGAGGCCGTGCAGGAGGCGATGCGTGATGACGCGGCCGACGGCGACTGGGAGGGCTCCCTCCAGGCAGGCGTCGAGGAGTACGCAGATCTGCTCGACCGCCCCTGGTGGCAGCATCCCGCGACGCTCGTGGTCGGCCTCGTCGCCCTCGGCGGCGCCGCCGTCACCGCCCTGTCGCTCGTCGGCCTGCGCCGCGCGGCGCGGCGACGCGTCGACGAATCCCTCCCCCGCCTGGACGACGTCCTGTCCAAGCGTCGCCTGACCGACGCCGCGGCGCGCACGCTGCCCACCGAGTCCGTCTACGCGCAGGCGGCGCTCGCCGACCACGAGACCTACCGCGAGAAGATCGAGGAGGCGACGCAGCTGCGCACGCAGCTCCCGACGCCGCAGGAACGCCGCTGGGCATGGGGGCTGAAGGGTCCGGAGCGCACACTGGCCCGGGACTTCGAGCAGGTCGTGACCTACCTCGACGACATCGATGACGACATCATCGGCACGAACGATCTGCTCCACCGCCTCGGCGACTGGCATGCCGCCTGGGAGCGTGAGCTGGCCCCGCTGCAGGACTCGATCGACTCGATCGACTCCGCGCTGGAGGACGGGGAGGACGTCTCCCCCGAGGAGGCCGCCGCCGCGGCCGACCTGCGCGAGATGGGCGGAGACGTCGCCCAGGAGATGCAGACGCTGACCTCGCAGCTCGAGGCGGATCAGATCGACCCCGACAGCGCCCTGCGTCGTCTGGACACCCTCACCACGGAGCTGTCCGCGGCGGTCGCCGCACTGCAACGACTGCGGATCTCGCATCTCGCCGCCGACGACGAGGAGGCCGAGGTGATGCGGGACGCCTCGTGGGACGCCGACCTGGAGCACGAGGACCAGGGCTACCGCTCGGTGCGCGGACGCCGCCATGCGCTGGATGCGGCGGCCTCCGGCTCCCCCGACGGCCAAGGGACCTTCTGGCACCTCAGCCCGCTGCTGTGGTACCGCACCTGGCACGACGAGGCCGACACCGATCTGGAGGCCCACCGGAATCCGTCGAGCTCGAGTGGGAGCACATCGGGCTACTCGGCGAGCTCGGGCGGCTTCTCCGGCGCGGGCAGCTCGAGCCGTTTCTGAGCAGTTCGTGAGGCGGTTCGAGAGGCAGTTCGCGACCTGCACGAGCCGGCGCATTCGTGATCTGCACGAGTCGGCGCAGAGGCGCCCCAGCTGGAACTGAACCGGTTCTGATCTGCCGGTCAGGCGCTCAGTACACCATCCCCATGACCTCGCGCACCCGGGCGAGGGTCTTCTCGGCGACCTCGTTGGCCCGCTCGTTGCCCGCGCGGAGCACGGAGAAGAGGTGCTCGGGGTCCTGCTCGAGCTCACGGCGACGGGCACGGATCGGCGCGAGATGCTCGTTGAGCAGGTCGGCGGTCATGATCTTGAGGGTGCCGGAGCCCTTGTCGCCGATCTCCTCGGCGATCTCCTCCGGGGTGCGCCCCGCACACTGCGAGGCGATGGTCAGCAGGTTCGCGACCTCCGGGCGGTTCTCGGGATCGTAGGTGATCACGCGCTCGGAATCCGTCTTAGCCTTCTTGATCTTCTTGACGGTCTCGGCCTCGTCCATCCGCAGCATCACCGTGTTCCCGCGGGACTTGCTCATCTTGTGCTCGCCGTCCAGGCCCAGGATCGTGGGCGACTCGGAGAGCAGGGCACCGGGCTCGGTGAAGACCTGCTCTCCGCCGGCATAGCGCTCGTTGAAGCGGCGGGCGATGACGCGGGTCTGCTCGATGTGGGGCAGCTGGTCCCGGCCCACGGGCACCACGTTGCCGCCGCAGAACAGGATGTCCGCGGCCTGGTGGACGGGGTAGGTCAGCAGCAGGCCGCCCATGGCGGACTTCCCGGCCGCGGCGAGCTCCGCCTTCACGGTGGGGTTGCGCTCGAGCTCCGGCTGGGTGACCAGCGACAGGAACGGCAGCATCAGCTGGTTCAGGGCCGGCACGGCGGAGTGCGCGAAGAAGGTCGAGCGCTCCGGGTCCAGGCCCACGGCGAGGTAGTCGGTCAGCAGCTCGCGCACGGAGCCCTTGATGTCACCCACGACGTCGCGATCGGTGATCACCTGGTAGTCGGCGACCAGCACCCAGCTCTCGACACCGGCGTCCTGCAGCCGCACGCGGTTGCGCAGGGAGCCGAAGTAATGGCCGATGTGCAGGGCCCCGGTGGGACGGTCGCCGGTGAGCATGCGCAGACCCGAGGGATCCGTCTCGATCCTGGACCAGAGCGCATCGCTGCGGCGCTGGGACGTGTCATAGCTGCTGGGGGCGAGGGTCTCATCGTTCACCCCACCATGCTAGCCGCCTGCGCGGCCTCAGCCTGCGCGCCCCCAGCCTGCGCGTCCCCAGCCTGCGCGTCCCTAGCCGGCAGAGCCCTCCGGGGCGGCCGCGGTGGAACCGCGCACGATCAGCTGGGGCCGTACGACGACCTCGGTCCGTGCGGGCCGACGGGACTCCTCGCCGCCGCCGAGCGCGGCGCGCACCGCGGCGCGGGCGATGGAATTCACCGCCTGGCGCACCGTGGTCAGGGGCGGATCGGTGAGCCCCGCCCAGAAGACGTCGTCGTAGCCGACCACGGAGATGTCCTCCGGGACGGACAGCCCGTGCGAGCGCACGCCCTCGAGCGCCCCGGCGGCCATCACGTCGGACCCGCAGACGATCGCGGTGACGTCATGGGCGATGAGGTCTCGCGCCGCCTCGTACCCGCCGGCGTAGGAGAAGTCGGTGAAGGAGACCGGCCACTCCCCCTCGAGCGAGGAGGTGGCGACCTCCTCGAAGACGCCGAGCTTGGAGCGCACCGGCCAGGTGTGCTCATCGCCCATGGCGAGGCCGATGCGCCGATGCCCGAGATCCTGCAGGTGGGTGAGGGTCAGCCGCATCGCGTGCTCGTCGTCCGTCGAGAGGAACGCGGCATCGAGATCGTCCCGCACCCCGTTGATGAGCACGAGCGGAGTGCCGGCCGCCGTGATCTCGCGGTAGTGCTCGATCGGACCACGCTGCTGCGCATGGTGCCCGGAGACGACGATGATCGCGTCCACACCGCTGTGCAAGAAGCGCTGCAAGATCACGCGCTCCCGTTCCACGGTGCGGGCCCGCAGGCCCACCAGAGCCGACGCCCCGCGCTCGAACAGCTCAGCCTCGAGCCGCTCCACCCAGGCGGAGAACACCTGGTTGTCGAGGTCCGGGACGAGCACGCCGACCAGGGGGCCCGACGAGAGCGCACGCGGGCCCAGCTCACGACCCAGCTGCCGCGCGGCCTCCAGGACCGTTCCGCGTGTGGCCTCGTTGACGCCGGCTTTGCCGTTGAGCACACGGGAGACCGTCGCCTCGCTGACCCCGGCGCTCCGGGCAATGTCGATGAGTCGTGTCATGGCACGCATCCTTCCAGAGAGTGAGCGGGGTGAGCGCCCGACAGACGGAGGGCGAGCGGAGCGACCACCCTCGGCCGTAACCGAATCGATACCTGCAAGTTCTTGCGTATTCTTGCATACGGCGTGCGTTCCGTCCTACTGTGACTCCATCGAGCACCGCCACCGAGAGCCGGTCGCTCCACGATTCAAAGGAGAAGACGTGCAGATCCGTCGACAGAGTTTCCTCGCCCTCAGCGGCGTCGCCGCCGGCACCACCTTGCTCGCTGCCTGCGGCGGCGGGGACGAGACCGGCGGCGGCGGTGCGAGCGACGCGGGCGGCGCCTCGGATGCCGGCGGTGCCGAGGCGGGTGCGGCCCCGGCTCGGGCCGACGCCGACCTCGTGATCTGGACCGACGAGGAGAAGGCCGTCTCCCTCGAGGAGCCCGCCGCCACGTGGGGCAAGGCCAACGACCTCACCGTCGCGGTGCAGATCGTCGCCGACGACCTCCAGGGCAACTTCGTCACCGCAAACCAGGCGGGCAATGGCCCCGACATGATCCTCGCGGCCCATGACTGGATCGGGAACCTGGTGCAGAACGGCTCCATCTCCCCCGTGCAGCTGCCGGGCAGCGCGACCGAGGACATCGCCCCCATCGGGATCGAGGCCGTGACCTACGACGGCCAGACCTACGGCGTGCCGTACGCGGTGGAGACCCTGGTGCTGTTCGCCAACAAGGCCCTGACCGATGTGCCCGAGCCGAAGACCGTCGAGGAGATGGTCGAGGCGGCCACGGCCGGCGGCGCCGACAACGTGCTCGCGCTCCCCGTGGGCGAGCAGGGCGACGCCTACCACATGGAGGCCTTCTACACCTCTGCCGGCGGCTATCTCTTCGGCAAGGACTCCGAGGGCAACCTCGACCCCTCCGACTTCGGCGTGGGCCAGGAGGGCTCGATCACCGCCGGCGAGAAGATCAAGGAGCTCGGCGAGAGCGGCGTGCTGTCCACCTCCATCACCGGCGACAACGCGATCTCCCTGTTCACCGACGGCAAGGCGGCGTACCTGGTCTCCGGGCCCTGGGCGCTCGAGGACATCCGCACCGCGGAGATCGACTACTCGATGAGCGCGGTCCCCGGCTTCGAGGGCCTGGATCCGGCTGTCCCCTTCGCCGGCGTCAACGCCTTCTACGTCGCCGCCGGCGGCAAGAACCCGGCCTTCGCGCAGCAGTTCGCGACCGCCGTGGCGTCCTCGCCGGACATCGTCGAGCAGATGTTCCCCAAGAACGAGCTGCCGCCGGTGAACCTCGAGCTGCAGAAAAAGCTCGCCACGGACTTCCCCGAGATCGTGAAGATCGCGGAGCTCGCCGCCCAGGGCGATCCGATGCCCGCCATCCCGGAGATGGCCGCCATCTGGCAGCCGCTGGGCCAGGCACAGGCGAACATCGTCGGCGGCGCCGACCCGGAGTCCACGATGGTCTCCGCCGGCGAGGAGATCACCAGCCAGATCAGCGGCTGATCCCGACGCCGTGGGCGGGGTCGGCGCACACGCGCCGCACCCCGCCGCGGCTCTGCTCTGCTCTGCCCTGCCCTACCCTGCCCTGCCCTGCCCGAACCCTGTTCGGATCCTGCCCTACCCGACCCTGTCCGGCCCCTGTTCGGTCTCGGCTCGGTCCCTCTCCCTCGCCCTGATCCCCGAAAGGCAGCGTCGCCATGTCCTCCACCCACGCGCCTGCGCATCGAGAGCGCACCACCACGATCCCCGCGATCGTGGTGCGAGTGCTGTTCCTCGGTGCCGTGCTCGCCGTGGCCGCCTTCACCGTGCCGCTCATGATCGAGCTGAAGCAGTGGATGTGGCTGAGCGTCATGATCCTGGCCGCGATCGCGATCTTCGTCCTGTACTCGACGAAGCGCTTCGTGCCCGGCAAGTACCTCTTCCCGGGGACCTTCTTCCTCGTGGTCTTCCTGATCACCCCGATCATCCTCACGATCGGGTACTCCTTCACGAACTTCGGCGACGGCACGCGCGGCTCGAAGGAGCAGGCGGTCGACTCGATCGTCGCGAACTCCGTGCAGCAGACCGAGGACTCCACCTGGTACAACCTGGCCGTCGCCACCCAGGGAGACCCCGTCGAGGGCCCCTTCACCCTCTTCCTCGTGGACCCCGAGACCGGCACGATCTATCGGGGCGACGAGACCGCGCCGGTGCAGGAGGTCCCCGCCGACGAGGTCACAGTGACCTCCGGCTTCGTCACCGAGGCCGCGGGCTACACGATCCTCGACGCGCGCGAGGTGAACACCGCCTATGACGCGCTGCAGGCCCTCGCCGTCCCCATCTCGGACACCTCCGCGGTGCGCGTCCAGGGCGCGAACCAGGCCTTCGAGGGCACCACGGTGCTCAGTTACGACGAGTCCACCGACACCCTCACCAACTCCCAGACCGATGAGGAGTTCACCGTCGGGAAGGTCGGGGACTCCGAGTACTTCGTCGATGCGGACGGCAAGCGTGCCTTCAGCCAGTCCTGGCTGCAGAACGTCGGGGGAAGCAACTACGAGCGACTGTTCACCAACGCCGGCATCGCGAAGCAGTTCGGCGCCGCCTTCGTATGGACCCTGATCTTCGCCCTCGGGTCGGTGCTGCTGACTTTCGTGGTGGGCTTCGCCCTCGCCCTGGTGCTCAACGACGAGCGGATGCGCGGACGCCGCCTCTACCGCTCCGTGCTGCTGATGCCCTACGCGGTCCCCGGATTCATCTCCCTGCTGGTGTGGTCGAACTTCTACAACCGCGACTTCGGCCTGATCAACGAGACGCTGGGACTGCACCTGGACTGGATGGGCGACCCCACCCTCGCCAAGGCCGCCGTGCTGCTGACGAACCTGTGGATGGGCTTCCCCTACATGTTCATCGTCTCCACCGGTGCCCTGCAGGCGATCCCGAACGACGTCACCGAGGCCGCCCGCATGGACGGCGCCAGCCGGCTGCAGACCACGCTGAAGGTGGTGACCCCGCTGCTCATGGTCGCGGTGGCCCCGCTGCTGGTGGCGTCCTTCGCCTTCAACTTCAACAACTTCAACGCCATCCAGCTGCTCACCGAGGGCGGGCCGTTCCTCCCGGGTGAGTACACCCGTGGCGGGACCGACATCCTGATCTCGATGATCTACCGCATCGCCTTCGGCGGATCCGGGGCCGACTTCGGCTTCGCCTCGGCGGTCTCCGTCGCCCTGTTCGCGCTCACCGGCGTGCTCGCGGCGATCCAGTTCCGGTTCACCAACGTCCTCGAAGACGTCAACTGAGAGGGGACCTGCGATGAGCACCTCCACCACACCCCGCCTCCCCGTCGCGCCCGGCACCTCTGTCGCCGTCCCGCGCCGGATGTCCCCCCGCCGATGGATGGCCGAGATCGGCTGGCGCCATCTGATCGGCCTCGCGGCCATGGCCTTCGCCGTCTTCCCGATCCTGTTCGTGGTCTCCGCCTCGCTGAACCCGCTGGGGACCGTGTCCTCCTCGGGGCTGCTGCCCAAGGCGTTCAGCCTGGTCCACTACGAGGCGCTGATCAGCGGATCCCGCGGCCCGTTCCTGCAGTGGTACCTCAACACCCTCGTCGTGTGCGGCGTGGTCGCCGTGACCCAGGTGTTCCTGTCCACGCTCGCGGCCTATGTGTTCAGCCGCTTCCGCTTCGCGGGCCGTCGGATCGGTCTGCTGTCCCTGCTGCTGGTAATGATGTTCCCGGCCATCCTCGCGATGATCGCCGTGTACACGATGATCTCGGACCTCGGGCAGGTCGTCCCTGTCCTGGGGCTGAACTCCCTTCCGGGCTACATCGTGGTGCTCCTCGGCGGCTCGCTGGGACAGGTCTGGCTGATCAAGGGTTTCTTCGACACCGTGCCCAAGGAGCTCGACGAGGCCGCGATCATCGACGGCTGCAGCCACTGGCAGGTCTTCACGAAGATCCTGCTGCCCACGCTCACCCCGATCCTCGCCACCACCGTGCTGCTCGCCCTGGTGGGTGTGCTCAGCGAGTTCCTGCTCGGCTCGATCTTCCTGACCGCCGACGACAAGAAGACGCTCGCGGTGGGCCTGTACGGCCTGCTCCAGGGGGACCGGTCGAACAACCTGGGCGTCTTCGCCGCCGGGTCCGTGATGATCATGATCCCGGTGATCATCCTGTACCAGTTCCTCCAGCGCTACATCGTCGGCGGCTCCACCGCCGGCGCCGTGAAGGGGTGATCCCCTCTCCATGACGTCCCCTCGCCACCCTGATCCCGCCGGGTCCGTCGGCCCCGCAGCGTCCGTCGGCCCCGCAGGTTCCGTCGGCCCCGACGACTCCGGGGTGCCGCTGCCCGAGCAGCCCCACCACGACGGCGGACCGCTCCACGTCCCGGTCCGGCCCCGCCGGATCGGGGACGAGATCCTGCTGCGGGTGTGGGTGCCGGACTCCTATCCGGTCGCCGACCTCGCTCTGCGCACGGTGGCCGACGGGGAGATCCGCACCGCGCAGCTCTCCCTTGCCGCGCGGGAGGCGACCGGCGCCTGGTGGGAGACGACGCTGAGGGTCGTCAACCCCGTGGTGGTCTATCGCTTCTGCGTGCTCGCCGCGGACGGCGCCGTCACCGCGTCGGGCGCTCCCGCCCCCTCCTATGCCTGGCTCACCGCGGCCGGGCTGGTGCCCTGGGACGTGTCCGACGCGACCGACTTCCGGCTCGTCGCCCAGGAGACCGCCCCGGGCTGGGTGGACGATGCGATCGTCTACCAAGTCTTCCCCGATCGCTTCTCCCGCAGCGCCGCGATGCCGGTGGATGGTCACGGCCGTCCTGCTCCGGAGCACCTCCCGGAGTGGGCGATCCCGATGGCCTGGGAGGACGAGCCCGCGGTGCAGGGAGTCGTCACCGGGCAGCAGTTCTACGGCGGCGACCTCGACGGGGTGATCGACCGGCTGGACCACATCGCCTCCCTCGGCGCGGACACCGTCTATCTCACCCCCGTGTTCCCGGCGGGGTCGGTGCACCGCTACGACGCCTCGACCTTCGACGCCGTGGATCCGCTGCTGGGCGGGGACGAGGCCCTGGTCCGGCTCTCCGCGGCGCTCCATGGCCGCGGGATGCGACTCGTGCTGGACCTGACCACGAACCACACCGGCGACACCCACGAATGGTTCCGCGCCGCCCAGGCCGATCCGGACTCCCCCGAAGCCGGCTTCTACCTCTTCGACGAGCACCCTGAGCAGTACGCCTGCTGGCTCGACGTACCGACCCTGCCCAAGCTCGACCAGCGCAGCGAGGTGCTCCGCGAGCGGCTCACCCGCGGGGCGCGCAGCGTCGTCGGCAGATACCTCGCCGGCCCCGTCCTCGCCGACGGCTGGCGGATCGACGTGGCGAACATGACCGGCCGCCACGGAGAGGTGGACCTCACCCACGAGGTGGCGCGGGAGATCCGCTCCACCCAGCGCGAGGTCGCCGCCGTGACCGGCCGGGACACCTGGCTGATCGCCGAGCACGGCCACGACGCCACCGGCGATCTCGCGGGCGACGGCTGGCACGGCACCATGAACTACGCGGGCTTCACCCGCCCCCTGTGGGCGTGGCTCGCCAACCCGGGCAGCGAGCTCAACTGGCTCGGCCTGCCCATGACGCTGCCTCGCCTGAGCGGCACCGCCATCTCCCGCACCCTGCGCGACTACAACGCGCAGCTGTCCTGGGAAGCGCGCAGCCATTCCCAGAACCAGCTCTCGAGCCACGACACGCCGCGCACCCGCACGGTCGTCGGCTCCCGGGGCCGACAGCTCACGGCGATCGCCGCCCTCGCGTCCCTGCCCGGGGTCCCGACCCTCTTCGCCGGGGACGAGCTGGGGGCCGTCGGCACCACCGGCGAGCATTCCCGCACGCCGATGCCGTGGCCCGCGATCGACGAGACCGACGGTGAGAGCGGGGCCGACGGTGAGGGCGGGGCCGACGGTGAGGGCGGGGCCGACAGCGAGCGCGTCGACCTCGCGATCCTCGCGGCGACCCGCGCCCTGCTGGGTCTGCGCCGGCGTGAGGCGGCCCTGCGCCGCGGTGGCCTGCGCTGGTTGCACATCGGCACCGACGCCCTGATCTTCGCCCGGACCCACCCGGAGGGGGATGTGATCGTGCATCTCGCGCGGGACGCCCATGCGGAGCTCACGCTCGACCTCGCCGCTCTCCCGGGCGTGCCGGTCGATCCTGCTGGCTCTGCCGGCTCCGTCGGACCTGCTGGCGCTGCCGGACCGGCTCACGCAGCTGGACCGGCTGGCACTGCTGGACCGGCTCACGCTGCCGGACCGGCTGATGCTGTCTGCCCTGCCGAGACGCTCCACCACGAAGGCGGCGCCCGCGCCCGTCTGCTGGGACGCTCCCTGATTTTCTCTGCCACGGGTGCCGGTGCGACGCTGGTAAAGATCGCCCGCGCCGCCTCTGACGTCCATCACCCCTGGCACTGACTGCCCCTGAACCTCGCCGCCCCTGGCACTGACTGCCCCTGAACCCCGCCGCACCCCACCTCGGAGCGCCTGCCTCCGCAGCGCCCACACGGGGCACGGCAGCCCGAAGCACCCGTACACCACCCTCGGAAGGACCTGCATGACCTCCCCGATCTCGACCTCCGCCCCCAGCGCGACCACCTCCTCGACCGGTAAGGCGGTGACCGCCCAGTGGTGGCGCGACGCCGTCGTCTACCAGGTGTATCCCCGCTCCTTCGCCGACGCGGACGGCGACGGCATGGGCGACCTCCCCGGAGTCACCGCGCACCTCCCCTACCTGCGCGACCTCGGCGTCGATGCGATCTGGCTCTCGCCCTTCTACACCTCCCCGCAGCACGACGGCGGCTACGACGTCGCCGACTACACCGACGTCGACCCCCGCTTCGGTTCCCTGGCCGACGCCGACGAGATGATGGCCCGCGCCCATGAGCTGGGCCTGAAGGTCATCGTCGACATCGTGCCCAACCACTCCTCGAGCGAGCACGTGCTCTTCCAGGAGGCGCTGGCCGCCGCCCCCGGCTCCCCCGAACGGGACCTGTACATGTTCGCCGAGGGCCGGGGCGTAAGCGGCGAGCTGCCCCCGAACAACTGGACCTCGATCTTCCACGGCCCCGCCTGGACCCGGATCACCGAGGCGGACGGCACACCCGGCCAGTGGTACCTGCACATCTTCGACACCAGCCAGCCCGACTGGAACTGGAAGAACCCGCGCGTGCACGAGCTCATGCAGGACGTGCTGCGGTTCTGGCTGGACCGCGGGGCCGACGGCTTCCGGGTGGACGTCGCCCACGGCATGGTCAAGCCCGAGGGCCTGCCGGACGCGACCGTGAATGCCGAAGGTCTGATCGACATCCCCGAGGGCGAGGTGCCCGTCTACTTCGACAACGACGGCGTGCTGGACATCTACCGCGAGTGGCGCCCGATCCTCGACTCCTACGAGGGTGACCGGATGATGGTGCTCGAGGCGTGGATCCCGGAGCACCGCCTGCCGCTGTACATCGGCGACGAGAAGGCGCACCAGTCCTTCAACTTCGGCTTCCTCCAGGCCCGCTGGGGCGTGGAGACGATGCGCGCCGCGATCGAGAAGCCACTCGCCCTCGCCGATGCGGTGGGCTCACCCACCACCTGGGTGCTCTCGAACCACGACGTGATCCGCCACGCCTCCCGCTACGGCTTCGCCCCGGACCACCGCTTCGGCGAGGGCCTGGCCCGCGATGAGGTGCCCGATGCCGAGCTGGGACTGCGTCGAGCCCGTGCCGCGACCCTGCTCATGCTCTCCCTCCCCGGTTCCGCCTACCTGTACCAGGGCGAGGAGCTGGGGCTGCCGGAGGTGAGCGACATCCCCGATGAGCTGCGCGAGGACCCCGCGCATCTGCGTGCCGGTGTGCCCGGTCGCGACGGCTGCCGCGTGCCACTGCCGTGGGTCCAGGATGCCCCGGCCTACGGGTTCTCCTCGACCGGCGAGAGCTGGCTTCCGCAGCCCGCGGAGTTCGGTCCGCTCGCGGTCGACCAGCAGCTCGGGGTGGATGGCTCCGTGCTGGAGATGTACCGCTCGGCGCTGCACCTGCGCCGGAAGCTGCAGCTGGGGGTCCAGAGCGAGGCCGCCGGCGTGGTCTTCGCGCAGACGGCGCCCGACGGGGTGCTGGTCCTCGATCGCGGTGATCTCCGGGTCGTCGTCAACACGACGTCCGCCCCGGTCCCGCTGGCCGAGGTCACCGATGACCAGGGCTACGAGGTGCTGCTGCGCTCGGTTCCCACCGGCCCTGACGGTGCGGAGCAGGTCGCCGCGGACAGCGCCCTCTGGATGCGCCTGACGCGCTGACGCAGAGCCGGCGCCGACACGGTCGGCGTCGGCCTCCGGGGGTGGTTCTCGCCATTAGGATGGTCGATATGTCAGCACCTGAGACGCCCTCTCCCCGTCCCACCGCGTCCGACCTCGGGCCGCCGTCGAGCTCGGAGAGCTTCGACCTGGTCCTGCTGGGGTCCGGGCTCGGCGTCTACACCCTCGCCCGCGCCTTCCACGAGGAGTACGGCGTGGTGGCGACGGTGCTCACGAAGGTGGGCATCGAGCCGATGCGCCGCTCGGTCACCTGCGAGGTCATCGAGCTCGGAGGCTCCGCGAGCGACGAGGACCTGGTCGCCGCCGCCGTCGAGCTCGCGCGCGAGCGCGGCGGGGTGCGGCCCCAGCTGCTGCTGGCCAATGCTGATTCCCTGGTGCAGCTGATGAGCGATCATCGCGAGCAGCTGGAGCCGCACTTCGTCATGCCGATCCTCGAGGCCGATGTGCTCGAGCGCCTCTCGGACAAGGCGGAGTTCGCCCGGCTGTGCACCGATCACGGGGTGGCGACCCCGCGCACGGAGGTCATCGATCTGGGGACGCCCCGGGACGCGGACTGGCAGCCCCCGCGCACCGAGCTGCCCTTCCCCGTGGTGATGAAGGCGGCCCGCACCGCGGACATGGCCGGGGTGCGCTTCGAGGGCAAGAAGAAGGTGTGGTTCCTCGAGACCCCGCAGGAGCTGGACGATCTGGTGCGGGCGATCGCTGCGGCCGGGTACGCCGGTCGCCTCGTCGTCCAGGAGCTGATCCCCGGCGACGACACCGCCGAGGGCTCGATCACCGCCTACACCGATGCCGCCGGGCGGGTGACGCTCCTGTGCTCGGCCCGGGTGCTGCTGGGCGAGCACACGCCCGACGCGCTGGGCCGACCCGCCGCGATGATCACCCTCCCCTTCGACGACGCCCTCGACCAGGCGCGCCGTCTGCTCGAGGCGACGGGCTACCGGGGCTACGCGAACTTCGACGTGAAGCGCGATCCCCGCGACGGGACCTGGAAGTTCTTCGAGGTGAACCCGCGCATCGGGCGCAACAACTTCTACGTCTCCAGTGCGGGGGCGAACGTGTCCCGCTTCGTGGTGGCCGACGCGATCGAGCACCGCCTTCTCGAACCGGTCACCGAGTTCGACGAGATCCTCTACTCCCTGGTCCCGATGCCGCTGCTGATGCGCTACCTGCGCGATCCGGCGCTGAAGCGCTGGGTGCGCACCG
The DNA here is from genome assembly GCF_039526165.1 of Brachybacterium tyrofermentans. Taxonomy (NCBI): domain Bacteria; kingdom Bacillati; phylum Actinomycetota; class Actinomycetes; order Micrococcales; family Dermabacteraceae; genus Brachybacterium; species Brachybacterium tyrofermentans. Next base: position 30,464 of record NZ_BAAAIR010000003.1, on the reverse strand, counting down.
TCGCCCGGCGCGGGGTGCGCAATCCGTGGACCTATCCCGCAGACGGCAGCTGGGCGCGCCGCTACGCACGGATCGTCGGGCTGAACCACGAGCGCAAGTTCCTGCGCCATTATCCGCGGCCGACGGATTCGGGCTTCTGATCCGCGCTTCTCCACCAGTCCGCGCTTCTCCACCAGTCGCCGCGGGGCGCCGACGAGTCACCGGAAGAGCTCGGTGAGCTCCTTGCCGGCCTGCCGCACCGTGATCCGGGCGAGCTCGGTCAGGGAGTCGACCAGGCGGGCATCGCCGCGATATCCGTGCTGGTCGTAGACGACGGACAGCTCGGTGCAGCCGAGCACGGCGACGCCGGCCCCCTGCGCGAGCACCCGCTCGATGCAGGATTCGAAGAGGTCCAGGTCCACCGGCATCCCGGCTTTGACCTGCCCGTAGATGAGGTGGTTGATGTCCTCCTGCACCGCATGGTCGGGGACCAGAGGCGTGCCGCCGTGGGCGAGGATCGCCTCCTGGTACACCCGAGCGTGGATGTTGCCCTCGGTCGCGAACACCGCGATGGGCGCCGTGCCCGCTCTCTCGACAGCGGCCTGAGCGGTGGTCTCGACGATGCTCAGCAGAGGGATCGTCGTGGCCGATTCCACCTGGCGTGCGTAGTGATGGGCCGTGTTGCACGGCAGGACGAGCATGTCCACCCCGGCGCGCTGGAGCATGACGGCATCGCGGAGGATCACGGGTCCGGGATCGGTGGCGTCGGGGTCGAGGATCGCCGCGGTCCGATCCGGGGTCGAGGAGTGCTGGGAGACCAGCAGGTCCACGTGCTCCTGGTCGCTGCGGGCCACGGTGGCGCGGATCAGCACGTCCAGGAACACCGAGGTGGCCGCGGGCCCGAGACCGCCCAGGACCCCGACGACCGGGCCGGGCCAGGTGGTCGGGTCGAGCCGACCGCCGAGCTCGTCCTCGGCGGCGCCATGCGCCGTCCCGCCGGCGGCCGGCTCCGTGCCGTTCACGCCCGCTCCCCCGGCGCCGTCCGGGGGCGGCGGCGCAACAGACGGCTGAACCGGTCACCGCCCTCGGGTCGGTAGTAGCGCTGGAACTTGAGCACCGAGTTCAGCCCGGCGGCCAGGACGTACCGCCGCCGGGAGAGGGAGTCGTCCACACCGGGATAGTGCAGGGGATTGCCCACCCGGGCTCGCAGCGCCCGGCGCAGCCGGGCCTTGGCCTCGGGGAGGGTGGTGTACCGCTTCACCAGGGAGATCGGGACGACGGCGTAGAGCACCTCGGGCTGATCCTGGAGGATGCCGTCCTCCCCGACCCCGGAGCCTGGCCCATGCTCGGGGAGGGCGTGCCGCAGATGCTCGTCGACGTACCAGGTCACGGGGTTGTGACCACCGGCGGTCACGTAGTAGTTCGAACGCCCCAGGCGGGGATTGAGCTCGAAGAATCTGGTGCGGCCGTCGCGGCGGTCGTACTTGAGGTCGAAGTTGGCGTAGCCGGTCCAGCCGAGCCGCTCGCACAGACGCTGCGCCTGGGCCACCATCTCCCGGTCGACCCCGGTGATGATCGCCGCCGGGTTCCCGATCGCGCCCGGTGCATGCTCCTCCAGCAGCGTGTGGCCGTAGGAGGCGAAGCGGACACGGGAATCGGCGTCGCAGTAGACGGTGAGGATCCGCATGTACTGGTCATCCCCGGGGATGCGGTCCTGGACGATGATCGACTCGCGGTACCCGGCCCCGCGGATGGCGGTCAGCAGCGCCCGCAGGTCCTCGGGCGAGTCGACGGTGTGGACCTTGTTCTTCCCCGGGAAGTCGATGCGCTTCCATTCGGAGACCTCGGCCGGCTTGGCGATCACCGGGAACTCGAAGGGCACCTCGAGATCGCCGGGGACCTCCTGGGCGAGATCGACCACCACCGTGCCCGGGTGGTCCACCTCGAGATCCTGGCAGAGCTTCGTGAAGTTCTGCTTCTCGGTGGCGGCGGCGAAGGTCTCCAGGTCGACGTACGGGGCGATGTACCGAGGATCCAGGCCGATCTCGTCGCGGATCCGGATGATGGGCTTGACGGTCGCGTCGGCCGATCCGAGCAACAGGAGGGGTCGGCCCGGATGCGCATCGGCGACCTCCTGCAGCACGGGGGCCAGCGTCTCCGGATCGAACGGGTCCTGGCACTGCACGTTGTCGATGAGGGAGGAGGTCCCCACGACCCAGCCCGCCAGGCGGGAGATCGCCACGGTGCGGACCCCGTACGCCTCATGGAAGGCGCGCGCGAGGGAATAGGCACCGATGTCCCCACCGACGACGACAGGCGTGAATTCGACGACGGGCGCGTCAGTGGCGTTCTCAGGCATGCCCGCAGTCTAGCGACGCCCGTCCACGCACCTCCTCGACACTCTCCGACGAGGTGCCTACGCTGGAGGGATGGATCACACGACACCGGAAATCCCCTCCTTCACCCTTCTCTCGAGCACCACGCCCGACGGCACCGAGGTGGCACCCCAGCAGCTGGTGGAAGGCCTCGGCGGCGAGAACCTCTCCCCCGATCTCCAGTGGTCCGGTGCCCCGGAGGGCACCCGGTCCTTCGCGGTCACCTGCTTCGACCCGGACGCCCCCACCGGATCGGGCTTCTGGCACTGGGTCGCCTGGGACATCCCGGCCGATGTCGGCTCCCTGCCCCTCGGCGTCCCGCGCGACAGCTCGAGCCTGCGTCAGGCGCACAACGACTTCGGCACTCAGGGATACGACGGGCCGGAGCCGCCCGCCGGTCCGCCCCACCGCTACGTCTTCTCCGTGCACGCCCTGCCCGTCGAGTCGCTCGAGGTGGATCCGGAGAGCCCGCACATCGGCGCACGCTTCGCGATCTTCAGCCAACAGCTGGCATCCGCCTCGCTGACAGCTCACTATCAGGTGACGGACTGACGCACAAGGGGGGAAGACTCCGCGACACCTCGGGCGCGCCCCGTCGTGCCTGGACAGGGTCGGTCGTAGTCTCGATTCATGACGTTGATGAGAGTCCGCTCCGTACAGGCTGATAAAAGATCAGACCTGGGTCTGACCCCGTTCATCCGCTCGGGGGACGCGATGTCGTCGACGGAGTGCGAACCTCGAGGGGTGAATGTGATCAGCAGCAGCCACCGCCCCCGGACCGTCGCGCAATGGCCCCCGACGGCCTCGTCCTCCGGTGGGCATTCCGCCGATCGGCCCCTGCGCGTGCTGCTGACCACCGACTGGTGGGAACCCATCGTCAACGGGGTGGTCGCCTCGGTCACGACCCTGCGTCGCGAGCTCATCGCGCTGGGCTGCGACGTCCGGGTGCTGACCCTCTCCCCTGGGCTGCGGACCCGCAGCGAGCACGGTGTGTACCGCATCGGCTCGGTCTCGGCCTCGATGCTCTACGACCATGCCCGCATCGGGATGCCGGGCGGTCGCCGGGTGCTGCGCGAGATCATGCGCTGGCGCCCCGACATCGTCCACTCGCAGTGCGAGTTCTCCACCCATGTGTGGGCCCGACGCATCGCCCGCACCCTCAGGGTCCCGCTGGTGCACACGTACCACACCATCTACGAGGACTACACGCACTACTACTCCCCCAGCCGCACCGTCGGCCGGAAGGTCGTCTCGACCTTCTCCCGCCGGCTGCTCTCGGGAACCGACGCGGTCATCGCCCCGACGCCGAAGGTCGCGGATCTCCTGCACGGCTACGGGGTGCTCGAGCCCGTCCACGTGGTTCCCACCGGTCTGGATCTGCAGCGTTTCCGCCCCGCCCTCACCCCGGCGGAGCGGAAGGACGCCGCCGAGCTGCGGCGCGGTCTCGGCATCACCGCTCAGCAGAAGGTGCTGATCTCGGTGTGCCGCCTGGCGAAGGAGAAGAACCTCGACGAGGTGCTCGACTGGGTCGCCGCCGCGGACCGCGAGCATACCGTGCTGGTGCTGGTCGGCGACGGCCCGTACCGCGCGGAGCTCGCGGCGCGCGCCGCCGAGCTGGGCATCACCGATCGCGTCGTCTTCACCGGAGTGGTCGAGCCGGCGGAGGTGCAGCGCTGGTACCGCATCGGCGACGTCTTCGTCAGCGCCTCCCGCAGCGAGACCCAGGGGCTGACGTTCATCGAGGCCCTCGCCTGCGGGCTCCCGCTGCTGTGCCGCCGGGACCCGTCGATCGAGAGCGTCGTGCTCGATGGCCGCACCGGCTGGAAGATCGACGAGACGGCGGAGTTCACGCAGCGTCTCGACAGCCTCCTGGACGACCCGGAGCTGCACGAGGCGATGTCGCAGGCGGCCGTCGTCCATGCGGCGGCCACCTGCGGCGCGGGAGATTTCGGCCGCTCCGTCCTCGGCGTCTATGAGCAGACCCTGGACTCCCAGCATTCCCTGCAGGCTCTGCAGTCGCCGCAGGAGATCCCGTCGCTGCAGGAGATGCCGTCGCTGCAGAGCGCCGACGAGCGCGACCGTGTCCTGCACGAGGTGCTCGCGTGAGCACCACGACGCAGCCGATGCAGCTGACGCCCCTGGCGCCGACCATCAGCACGCTCACCGGCCGCTCGACCACCACCGATCGCGCACCGGCCCGGACACCTGCCACAGCCGCTGCGGCGTCTGCGGCGGCGTCTGCTGCGGCGTCTGACCCTGCAACTGCTGCGGCGACGGCAGGAGCCAGGACCGGGGCGTCGACGCGCGATCCGGTGCGCATCGCCGCCCGGCTCTCGCCGCTGCTGGGACTCGGGATCAGCATCGCCCTGGTCTGGTGGGGCCTGCAGACCGGCGTCCTGCAGTCGCTCGAGAACCTCCAGGCGTTCATCACCTCGCTCGGCGCATGGGGGCCGGTCGCCTTCCTGATCGCCTCGACGGCCTCGGTCATCTTCCCGATCGTGCCCGGCGGACTGCTGGTCATCGCCGGTCCCGTCCTGTTCGGACCGGTCGAGGGGACGGTCTACAACTTCGTCGCCGTCAGCACGGGCTCGCTGCTGAACTTCCTGATCGCCCGGCACGTGGGGCTCGCCCTCATCGAACGGATCTTCCCGGCCAAGACGGTGGAGAAGTTCCTGGGCTGGACCCGCAGCAACCACTTCACCCGGGCCTTCGCCCTCGCGATCGCCCTCCCCATCGCCCCGGACGACCTGCTCTGCTATATCGCCGGCACCACCCGCATGACGTGGCGCACCTACGTTCTGATCATCCTGCTGTGCAAGCCGTGGGCGCTGATCGCCTATGGCCTCGGGGTGAGCGCCCTCATCCTGCAGTACCTGCCCTGGTGACCAGCCCTGACGACCAGCCCCTGCTGAACCGCCCCGGTGAACAGCCCCGGCGAACAGCCCCGCTGCACTGCCCCGCAGAACAGCCCCGGTGAACGGAGACCCCTCATGCTCAAGACATCCCCTGACGTCCGTCGGCCACGCCGCGACGTGCCCGCCGACCGTTCTCGCCCCGCAGGCCAGGGGCCGTCGGCCCGGAGGCCGCTGCATGTGCTGATGCCGCGTGGACTCGCCGGCCTCGCCGCGCAGTCCGGCATCGGCGCCGCCATCCGGCATCAGGAGAAGGCGGTGCGCTCGCTGGGCCACGAGGTGGTCACCAACCCGCTGCGGCCCTTCGACGTGGTGCACCTGAACACTCCGTTCCCCGATACCCCGCTGCTCGCGCACTGGGCGCGGCTGCGCCGTCGGCCCGCGCTGGTGTGGGCGCATTCCACGGAGGATGACTTCCGCGACTCCTTCCCCGGCGCCAACACGCTCGCCCCGACGTTCCGCCGCTGGATCTCCCACCTCTACCGTCGCGGCGACGCGGTCGTGACCCCCAGCGAGTACTCCCGCGACCTGATCTCGGCCCCGAAGTACGGGATCTCCACCCCGATCCACGTGCTCTCCAACGGCGTGGACACCAGCTTCTTCCGCCCTGATCCCGGGGCCCGCGGCAGGCTGCGGGAGCAGCTCGGGCTCGACGCCGACGCGAAGGTGGTGGTCAGCGTGGGGATGCAGCTGGTGCGCAAGGGCATCGTGGATTGGGTGGAGGTGGCCCGGGCCATGCCCGAGGTGACCTTCGTCTGGTATGGCCGCACCGATGAGCGCATGCTCACCGCGGAGGTGTGCCGGGCCCTGGCCGAGGCGCCTGCGAACGCTCTCTTCCCCGGCTACATCACGGCCGTGGAGCTGCGGGAGGCGTACTGCGGGGCGGATGCCTTCTGCTTCCTCACCAAGGAGGAGACCGAGGGGATCGTGCTCTGGGAGGCGCTCGCCTGCGAGACCCCGACCCTGATCCGGGCGATCCCGATCTACCGCGACCGGATGCCCGATGGTGTGCTCACGCACCAGGTGGCCGGGGAGGGTCCCGGCTTCGCGGCGGATGTGATCACGCGCCTGACCGCCCTGCTGGACGGCGAGCTCACGGATCTGACCGCCGCGGGGCGGTGCGCCGCGGAGGAGGTCGACATCCACCGGGTCGCGCAGAAGCTCCAGGAGATCTACCGGCTCACCGGCGTCCAGCCCCACGGTCGCGAGGCAGCGTTCCGCGACGCAGAGGCGCGAAGTACAGAGACCCGCAGTACAGGGTCTCGCAATGCAGAGTCTGACGGTGCCATGTCCCGCGGCGCAGAAGGCTCGGAGCTCACCGCCGGCGCTGCGGACGCCACAGCACCAGTGCTCCCCCGCCGCGGCGCTGCGGACGCTCGCCTCGACGCAGCGCGCTGATCTCGCCGTCCCTGTCGGCGGAGAAGACCCGCCGCTGGGTGGGCGTCATCGACTCCAGCGATTCCCGCACCGCCTCGAGCTGCCCGGCGAGGATCCCGACCTCGTCCTGCAGCTCGAGGATCCGCTTGATCCCGGCGAGGTTGATGCCCTGGTCCTGGGAGAGACGCTGGATCTCGCGGAGCTTGGCGACGTCGCGCGCGCTGTAGCGGCGCCCGCGGCCGCGGGTGCGCTGCGGGGAGACCAGCCCGATCCTGTCGTACTGGCGCAGGGTCTGCGGGTGCATCCCGGACAGCTCGGCGGCCACGGAGATCACGAACACGGGGGCGCGCTCATCGATCCGCTGCGGGCTTGCCATGCCTGATGCTCCTTCCGGGGGAACGGACGGGTGCTGGTCCTGGTGCTTGTCCTACTGTGCCAGTCGGGCCGACGCCGCGGGGCACGACCCGGCCGGAACGACCAGCCGGCACCGTCGGGCGATCAGCGCGCGGCGGCCTCGGCGAGTCCCGCGCGCGGGTCCTCCTCGGCCAGTGCCTCGCGCAGGTCCTCGACAGCCTGCTTGGCCTTGCCCTCGACGTGCGCGGGCACGGCGACCTGCACGGTGACCAGGAGGTCGCCGGTGGTCTTCTTGGTGACGATGCCCTTCTTGCGCACGCGCAGGGTGCGGCCGCTCGGGGTTCCCGGGGCGACCTTCACGCCGACGGTGCCGCCGTCGAGCAGGGGCACGCTGAGCGTGGTGCCGAGCACGGCCTCGTCGAAGCTGATCGGGACGGTCAGGCGGAGGTTGGCGCCGTCGCTGCTCCAGACGGGATGCTCCTCGACGTCGAGGGTCAGGAGCAGGTCGCCGGCCTTCGCGGATCCCGGGCCGGGTCGTCCCTTGCCGCGCAGGCGGATCTTCTGCCCGTCGTGCACGCCGGCGGGGATGCGGGTGGTGACGTTCTTCCCGTCCACGCTCAGGCGCACGTCGGTGCCCAGCGCCGCGTCGCGGAAGCTGATGCGCGTGCGGGCGGAGACGTCCTGGCCCTTCGCGGGGGCGCCGCCGGGATTGCCCTGGAAGCCTGCCGGCCCGCCGCCGAAGCCGCCGCTCTGACCGCCGAACATCCGCATGATGTCGTCGAGGTCGGGGTTCCCGCCGCCGGGCGCGGCGCGGCCCCCGCCGGGGAAGCCGCCGCCCTGGCCGCCGAACATCGAGGAGAAGACGTCCTCGAAGCCGGCGCCACCTGCGCCGCCGGGGCCGCCCTGGCCGGCGGAGAAGCGCGCGCCGCCGGAGCCCATCGCCCGGATCGCGTCGTACTGCTCGCGCTGCTCGGGGTCGTTGAGCACCGAGTAGGCCTCGCCGATCCCCTTGAACCGCTCCTCGGCCTTGGCGTCATCGGGGTGGTGATCGGGGTGGTACTTCCGGGCCTGGGTGCGGTAGGCCTTCTTGATCTCCTGCGCGCTCGCATCCTTCGAGACGCCGAGGACCGCGTAGAAGTCCTTGTCGAGCCAGTCCTGCTGGGACATATGCGTCTCCTTCCGGGAGCGTCGGGATAGTTCTGGTGACAGTCAGTGGGGGTGCGGGAGAGGTGGGGCCTGCCGACCGGGTTCCGGCCGGCAGGCCCCACGCCTCCCAGAGGGTGCTGATCCGCAGATCAGGCCGGGCCGCGGGTTCCCACCCGGGCCGGGCGCAGCACCCGGTCGTTCATCGAGTATCCCGGCTGGATGACCAGCGAGATGACAGCGGTCTCGACGTCGTCCGCGTCCTCGTGCATCAGCGCCTCGTGGAGGTTCGGGTCGAACTCCTCCCCGACGGCGCCGAAGCGCGTCAGACCGTGCGAGCCGAGGATCTCCTCGAGCTTCTGTGCGATCGAGTGGAACGGGGTGCCCTCGGCGATGTCGCCGTGCTGGCGGCCCAGCTCCACGTCGTCCAGGACCGGGATGAGTGCGCCCAGGACGCGACCCACGGCCGACTCCCTGCTCACCTCGGCCGAGGCCTCGATGCGCCGACGCGAGTTGACGTACTCCGCCTGCTCGCGCTTGAGCTGCTCGGAGAGCTCGGTGACCCGGCCCTCCAGCTCGGCGACGCGTCCGGCGTCGGCCGGGGCCGAGGCACCGGAGTCGCCGTCCTGACCGCCTTCGGCAGCCTGCTCGTAGAGCTTCGCGGCCTCGACGTCGATCGGGTCGACGGGCTCGGAGGAGCCCTGGCCCTCGGCGGCCGGGGTGTCCCCGGTGGGACGGACGGTGCCGTCCTCCGGGTTCACCTTCCGCTTGTCGGTGAAGGAGAACCTGGGCTCGCCCTCGGGCCGCTGCGGGTCCTCAGGAGTGCTCCTGTCCTCGGTCATCACTTCTTCTCCTCGTCCTCGTCCACGATCTCGGCGTCGACGACGTCCTCATCGTCCGAGGACGATGCGCTCTCGCCGGAGTCAGCCTCGGCACCCTCGGCACCCTCAGCGCCCTCGGCCTGCGAGTAGATCGCGGTGCCGACGGCCTGCAGGGCCTCGTTGAGGGTGTCGCGCTTGGCCTCGAGGTCCTCGGTGGAGGTCTCCTCGCTCGCCAGAGACTCCTTGGCCTCCCTGATGGCGTCCTCGGACTTCGTCTTGTCCTCGTCCGAGACCTTGTCCGCGTTGTCCTTGAGCAGCTTCTCGCCCTGGTAGACGAGCTGCTCGAGGGTGTTGCGGGCATCGGCGTTCTTGCGGCGCTCCTCATCCTCCGAGGCGTGCGCCTCGGCGTCCTTCACCATGCGGTCGATGTCCTCGTCGGACAGGGCCGAGCCACCGGTGATCTGAATGGACTGCTCGTTGCCGGTGCCGCGATCCTTGGCGGTCACGTGCACGATGCCGTTGGAGTCGATGTCGAAGGTGACCTCGACCTGCGGGATGCCACGGGGCGCCGGGGCGATGCCGGTGAGCTCGAAGGTGCCCAGCAGCTTGTTGTCCCGGGTGAACTGACGCTCGCCCTGGAACACCTGGATCGCCACCGAGGGCTGGTTGTCCTCAGCGGTCGAGAACACCTCGGAGGTCTTGGTGGGGATAGCCGCATTGCGCTCGATGAGCTTGGTCATCACGCCGCCCTTGGTCTCGATGCCGAGGGAGAGCGGGGTGACGTCCATGAGCAGGACGTCCTTGCGCTCACCCTTGATGACGGCTGCCTGCAGCGCGGCACCCACGGCGACGACCTCATCGGGGTTGACGCTCTTGTTGGGCTCCTTGCCACCGGTCAGGGACTTCACGACCTCGGTGACCGAGGGCATGCGGGTCGAGCCGCCCACGAGGACCACGTGGTCGATGTCGGAGACCTTGATCCCGGCATCCTTGATGACCTGATGGAAGGGAGCCTTGGTGCGCTCGAGCAGATCCGAGGTCATGTCCTCGAACTGGGCACGGGTGAGCTTCTCGTCCAGGTGCAGCGGGCCGTTCTCGGTCATCGACAGGTACTGCAACGAGATCGAGGTGGAGGTCGAGGAGCTGAGCTCCTTCTTCGCCTGCTCGGCGGCCTCCTTGAGGCGCTGCAGGGCGATGCGGTCCTTGGAGAGGTCCACACCCTCCTTGTTCTTGACCTGGCTGGTCAGCCAGTCGACGATCTTCTGGTCCCAGTCGTCGCCGCCGAGGCGGTTGTCGCCCGCGGTGGCCTGGACCTGGATGGTCGAGCCCTCCTCGTCCTTGCTCACCTCGAGCAGGGAGACGTCGAAGGTGCCGCCGCCGAGGTCGAAGACCAGGATCTGCTCGTCGTCCTTGCCCTTCTCCAGGCCATAGGCGAGAGCCGCAGCAGTGGGCTCGTTGATGATGCGCAGGACGTTGAGACCCGCGATGGTGCCGGCGTCCTTGGTGGCCTGACGCTCGGAGTCCGAGAAGTAGGCGGGGACGGTGATGACCGCGTCGGTCACGGCCTCGCCCAGGTAGGACTCCGCGTCCTTCTTGAGCTTGCCGAGGGTGCGCGCGGAGATCTCCTGCGCGGTGTACTTCTTGTCGTCGATCTCCTGGCTCCAGTCGGTGCCCATGTGGCGCTTGACGGAAGCGATCGTGCGATCGACGTTGGTGACGGCCTGACGCTTGGCGACCTCGCCGACGAGTACCTCGCCCTGCTTGGAGAAGGCCACGACCGACGGGGTGGTACGGGCGCCCTCGGCATTCGCGATGACCGTGGGCTGGCCGCCTTCGAGGACGGCAACGGCGGAGTTGGTGGTACCGAGGTCGATTCCGACGACACGGGACATGGGTGCCTGCCTTTCTGCGACGGATGCGCCGCAACGGGTTCATGCGCTGCCGACCACTGCGGCCGACGGCAAGAGTTGAGCTGTACGGACTCAAGTAGAGAACCTGCCGCGATCGTTGTCAATCCGAGATGCCCAAACTTGAGTACACCTCACTCAACCTTGAGCCTGGCGGGTTCATTCCCGAGGGGCGGATCTGTGACGGAGGGCACATGTGTCGATTCTCAGAAAACCTGGCCGTGTCTCATCTACTTGGCCACGGCGTGTCCGTGTCTCAGAAAACTTGGCCGTGGTGGATCGTAGAGCTATGGCCACGGGTGTGGCGTCCGCCACGATCCGATACTGCGACCGACTCGGGAATGAGCGGGTAGCGCAGTGGGGCGACGTCGCGCCGGATGAGCTTGCTACCGCGATGCCGGTGCGGGTTCCGCCGACGTTCGCCGGCCAGCGAAACTACCCGGGGCTGTTCTGGTCGGTGCGCAGCCAGCGGCACCTGGTCTACGAGAGCCTGCTCGAGTTGTCCCACTTGTGGCTGCTGGATTTCGCGTCGACGACAGCGGCTATCTCGACCCAGCCGTTCCAGCTGAAGGTCGTCGACTCGTCGCACGTCCCGGACCTTCTCGTACTGGATACGACGGGTGGCGTGGAGGTCCTCGACGTCAAGCCTGCCGCGTTCCGGTTCCACCCCCGCTTCCGCTCCCAGGTGGAGATCTCCGAGCGGCTGTGCACGATGGCGGGCTGGCGCTACCGGGTGGCGACGGAGCCGGATCCGGTGTTGGTGCGCAACGTGCAGTTCCTTGCGGTGGGCCGGCGCCCCATCGCAGAGGCAATTGGCATCGACGACGACGACGTCGTCGCGGTCGCGGCGGGCTACTCGCTGGGCCACGTGCTGGAACGCCTGCGCGAAGAAGTAGTGCCAGAGGGTGCGTTCGCTCTAGTCGCTGCGTTGATGTGGCGCGGCAGGCTCACGGCCGATCTGACTCGGCCCTTGACGATGGAGACGATTCTCGAGGGAGGCAGCTGATGGCCGAGGTGCTGGACGTGGCGGTGGGCGTACGGATCTGGTGGGAGGGGGCAGCCTGGCAGGTCGACGAACTGCGTGATGGTGCAGCACTCCTGTCGCGCGGGGGCAGTGTCCGGCGCATGACTCTGTCCGCGCTGCTGCGGACCGAGGCCACCGCGATCGATGACAGTGAGCAGGTCAGTGACGGTTCGATCCCGAGTGTCGAGCTGCTGGCGAACCTGGACCCGCGCGAGCGACATCATCTGGAATCAACTGTCAAGGCCATCACGGAAGCCCTGGAACAGCGGCCGCAGGACCCGGCCACTCATCTTGCCCACGCCGCGGGCCTCTCGGAGCGCACCGCGCGGCGCCGGATCAGCGCCTTCACGACTCATGGCCCCGCGGGGCTGGTCGACCAGCGGCGCTCGGCATCGGGCCGCAGCAACGCCATCCCCGAGGAGTGGAACCGGGCATTGCGGGATGTGCTGGCTCGTCATCGGGATCTCTCTACGCCGTCGCTGAGCCTGGTCATCGATCAGGCCAACTCGTTGGCCGAGACGCGAAGTCCTGGCTTGGCGCTGCCGGCTCGAGCAACGGCCTACCGGCATCTGCGCGAGGTCACGGCGGGGACGGCGGCGTTCGGTTCGGCCAAGCGGCGGCGTTCGGATGCGGCCCGTCCGCAGGGGGTGCTGGGCAGTCTGCGGGCGGATCGCCCGGGACAGTACGTGGTGCTGGATACCACGCCACTGGACGTTTTCGCCGCGGAGCCGGTGACGGACCGGTGGGTACCGGTGGAGCTGACGGTGGCGATGGATCTGTATTCCCGGTGCATCACGGGGCTGCGGCTGCGTCCGATCTCGACCCGTTCACGGGAGGTCGCGGACGTGCTGTATCAATCGATTACTGCCCAGACCTGGGGGCCGGAGGCGAGCGAAGGTCCCTATGTGGGCGTGCCGGAGGTGGTGGTGTTCGAAACAGGGGCGGTGCCGGATACGATCATCGTCGATCACGGCCGGGCGTACCTGTCCGAGCACGTGAAGGCCGTCTGCGCCCGACTCGGGATCAGCATCCAGCCTGCGACACCGAGAAAGCCGACGGACAAGCCCACGATCGAGCGGTTCTTCCGCACGCTGCGGCAGGGTTTCCTGGAGCGTCTGCCGGCCTACAAAGGCCCGGATGTGTACTCCCGGGGCAAGGACATCGAGAAGCAGGCGTTCTTGTATGTGCCGGAGCTGGAGCAGGCGCTGCGCGAGTGGGTGGGGATCTATCACGACACGCCGCACGAGGGGCTGTGTGATCCGCGCCTGCCGCATGTGGAGCTGACGCCGGCGCAGATGTTCCAGCGCGGGGTCGCGATCGCGGGTCGGATCCGGTTGCCGGTTTCGACCAGCTTGGCGATGGAGTTCCTGGAGGTGGCCTGGCGCAAGATCCATCACTACGGCATCACGATCGACGGGCGCCGGTATGACGGGCCGGAGCTGAACCTGTACCGCGGGCAGCGCTCCGGGCACGGCGGCCTGCATGCGGGCAAGTGGCCGTTCTACGTCGATCGCAACGATGTGCGCGCGATCCACTTCCAGGACCCGGTCACCGAGCAGTGGGCCGCGATCGGCTGGGACCGCGCCCGGGACCTGGATGCTCCGTTCTCGGCCGAGGCGGCCGACTATGTGCGCGCCCTCCAACTGGCCAGCCCCGATCGGAGCGTCGATCCCAAGGAGGCGGTGGGTGAACTGGTCGAGCGCTATTCGCAGCAGAACGTCACCATGCGCCGGGCGGAGAAGAACCTCGCCCGCCACATCACCACCACCGCACCCGAGGGTGATCGGGATCCTCGCCGGACGCCTGCCGGGGCGGCGGGAGAGCTGAGCGTGTTGCAGGAGCATCTGGAGCGCCGCGCCCGGGTGCGGGTCGCGGATGACATGGACGTCTTCGAACGCTACGGCAATGACGACGAGGACCGATTCGAGGTGTTCGAGGGATGACGACGAATCTCTGGACGGCATGGATCCGAGAGCACGGGACCGACCGCAGCGGTATCCACACCAAGGACGACTGGCTGGCCCTTGCCGACAGCACGCCCCGACCTCGGCCGCCTACGCCCGTAGATCCGCGGGCGCTCGGGGTCGAGGAGGGTGAGGACTACGAGGAGACGCGCCGGATTTGGAACGCGAACCCGGCCACGATCAAGACGCCCCAGCTGGCAGGGGCATTCGCGTTGATGGACCAGGTCATGGCCTCTAACTACCGCGATGCGGGCCAGCTTCGCGGCTCGGTGGTGCTCGATGCCGAGCCGGCCCTGGGCAAGACGACGATCGCGGTGCAGTACGCCCGAGGGTTCCATACCCGCACGATCCGCCGCTACGGGGAGCGGACCCGCGATGGCCATCAGCGCATCCCCGTGGCCTACCTGAGCCTGTCGGCCGCCACCACCCTCAAGGGCCTGAACCAGAAGTTGCTGCGGTTCTACGGCCACCCGGCCGCAGCCCGGCACACCCGCACCTCGCTGGCCTCGCTGGCGGTGGACTGCGTCCGCAGCTGCCACACCCAGCTGATCGTCATCGACGATCTGCACTTCGTCGACTTCGCCCACCGCGACGGACGTGCGGTCTCTGACCATCTCAAGAGCCTGGCCAACGAGATGTCCACGACCTTCATCTACGTCGGCGTCCAGCTGCGTCAGCGTCGCTTCTTCGACGAAGGCTCACTGCCCCACGGCGGATCGACAGCGCAGACCGCCCGCCGCGCCACGCGCTGCGAAATCCAGCCCTTCCAACTCGACACCGGCACCGCCGCACGGGCCTGGCGCAAGGTACTGGCCACCTACGAAGACCACCTGATCCTCCACCGCAAGAGCCCGGGGATGCTCGCCGACCGTGCGGATCTCCTCTTCGAACGCACCCAGGGATACATCGGCTCGCTGACCAACCTCATCGACCGCGCCGCCTACCTCGCCATCGTCACCGGCATCGAGGACATCACCGACGACATCCTCGACGAGGTCGTGATCGACAATGCCGCCGAGAGCCAGCACCACGCCGCGGTCCGCTGACCGCGCACCGACCGCCGGTGCCGGGATGCTGGGACGGTCTCCTCCGCCGGTGCGCGCCGGTCAACTCCCGCTGACGGTGCGCCCTCTGCCGGGTGAGTGGGCGATCTCCTGGCTGACCCGTACTGCGCACCGCTTCGCCATCACGCCTCGCGCCCTGCTCCAGGCCACCGGGGTCATCCGCCAAACTGCCTCCACTACGGCGGCGCAGCGTCGCGCGCTGGCACCACAGCGCGTGCGTCTCTTGGGCCTGTCGGAGGACGACGCGGCCGAGCTCGGCGCGCCGCACCCCACGGCTGACGCGTTGCGGCGGAGTCAGACGCTCTACGAACGGCCCTCGAGGCGAGTCGAGCTGCCGGGACTGAGGTATTGCCCGGCCTGCCTCGCCAGCGATGTTCCGGCCTGGTCCAAAGCGTGGAACCTGACGACGACGCTGGTGTGCATCGAGCACCACCTGGTCCTGGTCGACGCGTGCCCCGGTTGCGGAAGGCGGCCGTTCAGCCGCTCGGATTGGCTGGCCACCACCGCGGCGATCCACCTATGCCCACACGCACTCCCCGACGACGGGGGCGAGCGATCCGGGCGGCGCGTGCGACGACGCTGCCGCACCAACCTGCGCACCGCACCAGCTGCCCGCGCCTCGCGCGACGACGTCGCGGCGCAACGGCTGTTCGACGAGACCGCTGAGGCAGACCCCTGTGCTCTAACGCCTGCTTGTGGCACTCACGTCGAGGCAACCATCCTGTTCGGAGCCGTTCTCGACCTCACGGACGCACTACAGGCCCAAGGGGTTCCGGCACGAGCAGCACGCACACGCGCCGTCGCCGCGCTGCAAGAGCCCTCGCCCTCCGCGGCTGCCACCGTCCTGGGCTCACTTGAAAGAGTTCCAATGACCAGAGGTGTTCCCAACCCTCTGGCCGAAGCGCTACGCCTGGAGACCTTCCGCCACCATCTCTCCCCGACCCGGCAGCTCGAGCTGCGAGCGGCACGCACCTTCCTCGCCCCACCGATCCGCGACGGACACCGCCAGCGGCAAGCACACGCTCTGCCCGACCACCGCACACCGCGACCCAAGCTCAGCCAGCTTCGCGACGCCCTACTGCCGATCATCACCGATCGCGGCGGGGCACCGCTTCCCCCCGATGTGGTCAGGCTCCTCCTGGCCCACGTCGGCAGGCCCGCCACGTGGGCCCGCCTTGCCAGAGAGCTCGACCTCCCCAGCGATCTCGTCTTGAGCCTCAGCCCCACCCTGCGCTCATTCCAGAGATCAGGCACCTGGGCGGCCCGCCTGGACGACCTGGAAAACGCGCTGGAACAGATCACCGATCAGGCAAAATAGGACGGCAGCCAATCAGCTCAATACGCGGGCAATACCCAGGCGCTAACCGCGCACAACGGCATATCGGCGCCTAGCGGACGTCACGAGCCAACGAACAGCGTCGGCCACACGCCAATCAGTAGGCTTTCAGAGGCTTATTCGCAACTCGAAATAGCGAGCGTCATCGCAGGGCAGCAGCCCGGATGACGCATGACCGCGGAGTTGCGAATAAGATTCTCAGCATGGGATCTGAGCACGAAGACATCAGGGGCTACCACGACTCGCAGAGCCCTGGTAATCTGGCAGCACACCCGTAGAAGGCTACTACCGGCGGCAATCCCAGGTTACGCCTACCAGATGGAGTGGGTCATGTCAATGGGGTATCGGAACCGGATCAACTAATTTATATTTAAGTGACGGCGCTCTTTTCGCGCGAGTCGGAACCTCCGCCTACGATAACGACAATGCATCGCGTAGCCAGAAAGGTGGAAAATGGTGGATGAGCGCTCGAGCAGAGCAGATGAGTTCATCGCGCGTCTGGGTCTGAGCGTACAGCTGGAGGAGAAGCTACGCTCGGCTCGGCGCGCTTATGTCGTGGGAATGGGTCCCAGCATAGGGAAGTTCGATCTCCACAGCCTCGCCGATGGTCCTGTCTTCGGCGTTAACCACGCCGCGGTCATGGGACTCGACCACGACCTGCTGTTTCTCGCCGATGATCGGCGTCTGGTGCCCGAGCTGCACGCCGGGAATGTGCCGATCGTGACCATCGACGCCTGTCTTCAGGGCAACGAAGGGTTTTTCGCGGACTTGGACCACTTCGCCGACATCAAGGCCGTCCACTACGCACAGAAGATCCCGGCGATCCTCGACATCGACGCCTACCCGGAAGGGCTGCCGCTCGCATACTGGACCGGGTCGGTCGTCACCGATCTCGTCGTCCCCTTCGCAGTCGAGTGCGGCATTGACGAGCTGGTCTGTCTGGGCCTCGACGGCATCGAGGGTTCCTTCCCTGTCACGCACGCCTGGGGCATGGACTCGCTGACCCGTCAGCTGCAGAAGACCTCGGCGTCGACCGAACCAGAGGTCCTGCCCACGGCGGCGATGGTCGCCCATCTGCAGGAGAAGGCTGCGGCTCTCGCAGCCGCAGCTGGCACCCGCGTCCTGAACGCGACACCGGGCGGGGCGACCGAGGCCCTCCGCCGGGTGGATCCGCACACAGCGATGCCGCCGGGCACATGGCTCGAAGCGACCGAAGTCGAGCCACTTCACGAGTCGGCCCTGGCAATCGGCACCTCGATTTTCACGCTACAGGCCCGCACTTCGCGGACTGCGATGCTCTCACACAGCCGCACGGTGTCGAAGCGCGCCGACCATTCACATCTGCATGGAGCCGAGTTCGTCCTCGAGGTCGGGTTCATCGGCCCGGGGCACTTCGCACTTCGGTCCACGAGTCAGGCCTGCTACCTCACTACTCGCTCCGGGTTCGATCAGTACCAACTGCGCACTCCCACGCAGTCGTTCAACACCACGCTGTCGTCGTTCCGCGCCGGCCTCACCCAGGCAGAAGCCGTTGCCCAAGCGGAACTGATCGCGAAGCTCGCTGAGCTCGCCGACCAGCGCGCAGCCATCGGTGATCGCCTCGCCGATCTGTACCTGGGTGCAGCGAGCGAGGTGGAGCGTGGCTGAGCACGACGGCGTCATCATCGTCGCTGAGGTCACGACCAACCACTTCGGTGACCTCGAGCGGCTTCAGCGCATGGTCGAGATTGCCGCCGACGCCGGGGCCGACACGATCAAGGTCCAGCGTCGTTCGGTCGAGGACTTCTATACCCCGGACCAGCTGGCTGAGGCCTATGAGTCGCCGTTCGGGCGAACCTTCGGTGACTATCGTCGGGCGCTGGAGTTGGACGAGAGCGGCTTCGCTCTGCTCGACCGGATTTGCGCCAAGGCCGGCGTGACGTGGTCCGCCTCGGCTCTCGACGTCCCGTCCTTCCGCTACTTCGCAGCTCGCGGCCACCGGCTTATCAAGCTCCCCTCCACGGTCACCCACCACGAGGACCTCATCGACGAAGCTGCGGCCAGCGGGCTCGATGTCGTGATCTCGACGGGCATGACCAGCAGCGACCAGGTCGAGCGTCTCCTTCAGAGGTTCCGCTCGAGCAAGCGCATCTACCTGCTGCAGTGCGTGTCGGCCTACCCGGCCCCGATCGAGGACTGCAACCTCGCGGTCGTGCGCTCCTACTGGCAGCGCAGCCAAGACAATCCTCGAATCGTCCCCGGCTACTCCAGCCATGACGACGGGGCCTTCGGGTCATGTCTCGCCGTGGCCGCCGGAGCGCGCATGATCGAAAAACACGTCAAGCTCGGATCTACTTCGTGGGCGCACTTCGACGACGTCGCCGTCGACCTCGCCACGGGTGATTTCCATGAATATGTCCGCCAGGTACGCCTGGCTGAAGCCGTGACCGGGGACGGACGCAAACGCGTCAATGCTTCCGAGCATCACAAATACCCATGGCGGGCCGGCCACGGAGTGCATTCATGACGACGGTATTCCTTCCCGCTCGAGCAGGCAGCGAACGCGTGAAAGACAAGAACACACGGCCCTTCGCCAGCTTTCCTGGCGGCCTTCTCGAACTGAAGCTGCGCCAGCTCGACCGCGTACCGGGCATCGACGAGGTCCTCGTCTCGACCAACGACGACGAGGTGGCGCGCATCAGCGCTGAGCTCGGCGACGAGCTCGAGGTTCCCGTTGTCCCGCTGGCCCGACCCGACCGCTACGGCTGCAGCAGCTCAAGCATGCAGACCTTCATCCAGGACTACATCGCCTCCCTCGATCTGAGCGGGACGGTACTGTGGACGCACGTTACCCATCCGCTAATGACCTCTGATGGGTACAGGCGAGTACTGCGCCGCTATGACGAAGTGTCGGCCTCGGGCTGCGACTCGCTGGTCACGACCAAGAAGGTGCAGGAGTTTCTGTGGAAGAACGGAAAGCCGTTCAACTACGACCCGGTTCCCGAGCGGTGGCCCCGCACTCAAGACCTTGCCCCGCTGCGCCTGATCAATCACGCGGCCTATGTCATCGACTTCTCGACGCTGGTGTCGATAGGTGACCGCGTCGGCCTGCGCCCGGACCTGTTCGACATCACGACAACCGAGGCATTCGACATCGACTGGCAGGAGGACTTCGACTTGGCAGAAGAAATAGTGTCATTCCGGCGTGGCGTCACAGCTACTGAGCGCACTGCGCGCCCCGTCCTCTGATAGCCGCGACACCTACCAGGAATTCTATGAGAACTTTCGACAAACGCCCAGATGTCTGGGCTATTCCCGCACTCCTGGCCATCGCAATGCTCGCGAACGCGGCGATGGTGCCCCTCGTCCCCTTCGCACTGGCGACCCGGCTCTCCTGGCCGTTGTGGCTCGTCGGCATATACTCCTTCGCCGTCATGGTCGTCACGATGCTCGTCAACCACCGGCTCTCTGCAATCGTCGACACCGCCAAGCGCAAGTCCCTACTCTGCCTACTGTGTGCGGCCTTCCAGATCATGGGAGCCATCGCCGCGGTCGGCGCACTGAACGGGGTGCTCTGGCTTCTGATCCTCACGGTCATGGGCATGGCCATCGGCGGTGCCGTCGCGCCGATCTATTACACCCTCGGACGCCTCCTCGCTGACAGCCGCGGGCGATCCTCGTCAACGGTGAACTCCCTGCTGCGAGTGATCACGTCCGGGGCGTGGGTGGCAGGACCTGCGCTCGGATTCGCCGTCGCGGGCACCTATGGGATCACAACGGCATTCCTCGTCGTCGCAGCGATCTCGGCGGTGGGCGCTATGGCCGTCCTGGCTGCATCGAAGTGGCTGGACTTAGCCGCTCAGCAAGCCGAGTCGAGCAGTGGGTCCGCGGCATCGGCAGCGATCGCTGATAGCAGAAGGAGCTTCGCGCTCCAGAATCTCGCGGCCTTCAGCGTCGTCTTCCTGTTCTCCCTGGCCCACATCTCCACGGCGACCTCGCTAGCGCTGCTTCTCGTGCGCCGCTTCGACATTCCCGAATCGGCCACCGGCCTGTTCCTCGGACTGAAGGCGGGCGTGGAGATGGTCGCGATCCTCTTGACTCCGCTGGTGGCTAAGAGGCTGAGCTCTCGAGCCGTTCTCACACTGGCCGGGTTCGGTGCGCTGGTCGCCTACAGCAGCTACCTGTTCGGGCATGGAACCGGCTGGGCACTGTTCGCCTCCGTTTGGGAGGGGGCCTACTACGGGTTCTTCGCCGTCACTGCGCTCACGTGGATCCAGTCTTTGGCCGGGATGCGGCTGGGACAGTCGACGGGCTTCTACATGAACGGGATTTATGCAGGTGTGCTCATCGGGGCCCCGCTCAGCGGTGTCGTGGCCTCGTTCGATCTCAGTTGGATCGCCGGGTTGTCGTTGCTGGCAGCACTTCTAGCCATCGCAGCCCTGCGTCTGCCGGCCAATGCACCCGCACGCCGGCATCCTGACTTGACGATGGAGGCCTCGACATGACTGCTCTCGCCCGAAACCCACAGGTCCGGTCGAACTTCATTTTCGCCGTTACCATCGCCGTCTACTCCGGCCTCGTGAGCCTAATCGCCTGGAGCCTCATCCCCAGGCTCGGGATCGTTGCCGACCCTGCCTGGGGTATGGACTACGAGGTGTACCTGCGCGCGGCCAGGGAGATCTGGACCGAGGCGCTTTACGAAGACCGGGAGATCCTGCCTTTCCGGTATCCGCCGATCGCAGCGGTTTTCTTCCTCCCGCTGCGACTGGTCAGCGAGGCCTTCGGTCACAACGTCCTCAACACCCTCAGCGTCGCGGCGACGGTCGTAATCTCGTACTGCGTCCTTGGCTGGTACCGAGTCGGGACCGTCCAGGTCCGGCAAGTGCTCGCATTCGCCGCGACGACGGTGTTGGTGCTCGGCACCCCGTGGCGCACTGAGCTCGCTCTCGGTCAGATCAACTCGATCCTCCTGGCCTTCATAATCATCGCTGTCACGCGTCGTCTCGACGGTGCCCGGTGGGGTGCGCTGCTAGGTGTACTGACCGGGGACATTGATCGAGGAAACGGTTGACCTTGTCGTAGCGTCAACGTTTACGGTCGCTTGTCATGACCATTTCAATGATTGACAGTGCCTCGAGCATGAACCGAGTCCTGACGGCGGACGCGAAGGATCGCGCCGACCTCATCCGTGACATGTGGGCTCCGATGGCCGGGATGTACCACTTCATCCCCGGCGGCGTGGACATGGCCACCGTGCACCAGCAGAACTTCGGCTTCCGTCCGGACTCCGCGATCGAGCAGGTCCGCGAAGGTCTGGAATCCCTTGTCGCGGCCGATGCGTGGACCCGCATCGAGAAGGCCCTCGAGGACGGGGTCGCAGCGTTGACGTCTGCCGATCCGGGTGTGACCATCCCCGATCTGAACGTGCTGCTCGTCCTGGGAGATCCGACCAGCCAGCACTTCGTCGACGAGGTGCAAGGGATGTCAGGGTTCGGCGGCATCAGCGGCTACATCGCCATCACCGTCTGGCCCACCTCGCGCGTTCTCGATCGCCTCGAGGCGATCGCGGTCCACGAACTGCACCACAACGTGCGCTATTCACCCGGCGGGATCGTGTGGGACCCACAGACGGTGATGGTTGGCGAGCACGTTGTGTCCGAAGGGCTCGCCGACGTTTTCGCGTCCGAGTTGTATGGCGCCGCCGGCTACACCCACTTCGTGCGCGATGAAACCCGCTCCGACGACCAGGTCCTGGCGAAGGTTGCCAGCGGCCTGGGCGTCACAGGAATGGCAGACTTCGCCGCCTGGGTGCTGGGCGACTCGAGCGCACAACTGTTCGGTGCCGAGCCTGTCGGCTTGCCGACCGGGGCCGGTTATGCAGCCGGTGCTCGGCTTGTCCGCGAATACCTCGACGCCACGGGCGCCACGGCCGCCCAAAACGTCCGCACTCCCGCGTCCGATATCCTGCGCATTGCGCTGCCACGGCTGGGCCTGACCACAGACGCGGCACACTGAGCAGCACGTCGATCGACAGGAGCCCGGTGATGGAATGGACGGTGCACGAGCTCGCTGAACGCGCAGGCATCAGCGGCCGCACGCTGCGCCACTATCACCGCATCGGGCTGCTTGAACCCGATCGCGTCGGGTCCAACGGCTACCGCTACTACGGTCCCGACGCGGTCGCTCGCCTGCAACGCATCCTTCTGCTCCGCGACACGGGTATGCCACTGGCCGACATCGCCGCAGTGCTCGACGCCCCCGAGACGCCGACCGCCGAGGTCGAAGCGCTCGAGGCCCACCTGACACAGCTCGCCGAGGACCGCGAGGCCCTGGACCGGCGCATCAGCGCGGTCAAGCACACCCTGCAGATGCGCCGCGAGGGCCGCGAACCGCGCATGGATGTGATGCTCGAAGGCTTCAACGACCGCTACGAGGCCGAGGTCGTACGACGGTGGGGACGCGAGGCCTTCGACGCGTCGAACCGGTGGTGGCATGCCAAGTCCGTGGAACAGCAACGCGACTGGCAGGCCAACGCCCAGGCCCTGCTCACGCGGTGGGCAGAAATCCACGAAGCCGGCCACACACCCGGCTCACCAGTTGCTCAAGCGCACGCTGCCGACCACGTGGCCTGGTTCGCTGACATCCCCGGGACACCCACCCACGCCGGCGATGCCGAACGATCCGCCGCAATGCTGCGAGGCATGGCCGACCTCTACGAAACCAACCCCGACTTCCACCAAACCTTCGGCAGCCCAGAAGCCGCGCAGTTCGCCGCGAACGCACTGCGAATCCACGTGCAGCATCCGGCCTGACAGCGGCGGATGCCGCGGCGCCGTCCCGGACCGAAAGATGCCATGTCCCATCCCAACGCCGCCCTCACACCGCGTCACCGTCTGAAGGTTGCCCAACTCGTCGTCGAGGAGGGCTGGCCGATCAGTGAGGTCGCCGCCCGATTCCAGGTCTCGTGGCCGACCGTGAAGCGCTGGGTCGACCGCTACCGCGCCGGCGAGCCCATGCACGACCGGTCCTCGCGCCCGAAGAGCTCGCCGAACAAGACGAGCAAGCCCGTCACGAAGCGGTGCGTCAACCTGCGGATCAGGTTGCGGGAAAGGCCAGTTCAACTATCAGCGAGGCTCGGGATCGCGCCCTCCACCGTCCACCGCATCCTCACCACTGCTCGATTGAATCGGCTGTCGCACGTCGACCGGGCGACCGGCGAACCGATCCGTCGTTACGAGCACGCGCACCCCGGGTCGCTGGTGCACGTGGACGTGAAGAAGCTGGGGAACATCCCCGACGGCGGTGGCTGGCGCTACGTCGGCCGACGCCAAGGCGACCGCAACCGCGTCGCCACGCCGGACAAGCCACGCAATCAGCACGGCGGACCCAAGCTGGGCTACGCCTACGTCCACACCGTGATCGACGACCACTCCCGCGTCGCGTACACCGAGATCCACGACGACGAGACTGCTGTCACTGCCGTTGGCGTCATGCACCGAGCTGTCGGCTGGTTCGCCGAGCGTGGGGTCACGATCGAGCGAGTACTGTCCGACAACGGCGGTGCCTACCGGTCGCATCTGTGGCGCGGTACCTGCGAGGCGCTGTCGATCCGTCCGAGGTACACGCGCCCATATCGCCCGCAGACGAACGGGAAGGTCGAGCGCTTCCACCGCACAATGGCCGACGGGTGGGCTTACGCCCGCTGCTACCGCTCAGAGGCAGAACGACGCGACGCTCTCGAGTCATGGCTGCATCACTACAACCATCACCGACCCCACACNCGACCTCGCCCGCACCCCGCAGGCACTCGCAACCACCGGAAGCTAGCGATCGAGAGTGGAAACCAGGCCATAG
Organism: Brachybacterium tyrofermentans; assembly: GCF_039526165.1. NCBI lineage: Bacteria > Bacillati > Actinomycetota > Actinomycetes > Micrococcales > Dermabacteraceae > Brachybacterium > Brachybacterium tyrofermentans. Next base: position 6,375 of record NZ_BAAAIR010000003.1, on the reverse strand, counting down.
GTCAGGTCAAGATGTCACCTATCGGTGCGGCAGTCCCGGACGCCACCGCAGCCGCCCGCGACGTCGGTGCCGGCGCCTGGGCCGACTGCCCGGATCTGGGGGAGAGCCGATGAGCGATCTGGTCTGGTTTCTGCTGGGCTACCTCGACGGCAGGGACCGAACCGGCCGGCAGGGCAACCGCTGCTGCTGCGCAGTCATCGCCATAGCGCTGGTGATGCTGCTCGCCAGCGGCGCCGTCTTCATGGCCTCACGCTAGGACGGAGCCAGCAGATTCACGGCCACAGGTCCACCTCTAGTGCCCCCTCTAGGGTGGCCGTCGCGTTGCCAGCGGCAGTCCATAGCTGTAACCCCAGTCACGCTCTGATCACGATCCAGCGAACTACCTGACACCTGCCTGATCATGACCATACGGTTTTCTGTGAGTGCGCAACCTTCCTGCGAGCTACGCACCCGCGTCGCACCCGCGTCGCACCCGCCCGCATTCGAGCAACCCCCAACAAGGAGACCCAAATGCGTACCTTCGCACGACGCCTAGCAACCTCCGCCGCAGCCGCCCTGGCGGCCACCTCACTTCTCGCGGCGCCCGCACTAGCCGAAGGAAGCTTCACGAGCAGTCTTTCTAGTTGGATGGTAGGGAAAGACACCCGCACCTGGTTCGACAACGATCATGACTCTGCCTCTACCAATATCACCATGGGCGGATGTCGGACGACAAACGGCGCGTCACCCGGGAGGATGCAGTTTAAGTTGATCAAGCACCGAACTGCACTGCCCGGGAAGGCAATCGCCACCAATACGATGTCGTGCAGCTCATCGAACGTCACCACGCGGTACGGAGCGCAGGACCGCTCCTATTACCATATCAATTTTGCCGGCGTGGTTGACGGCCCGACAAGGTACTACAGCGCGAGCACCTTCAAGGTAAGCTACTGAGGACACAAGGAACTGGTGACCAGATTGACTCTACACCCCGCACTTCATGTCGATTTGGTGACCTTTCGCTATAAGCGCGCAAGTGCGACCCTCCGGGACTTCTCGTGGACTTTCCCGGCGGGTCGCACTCTGCTATTAGGACCAAATGGCTCTGGGAAGAGCACGCTACTGAGGGTCATAGCTGGTCTACTAAAGCCGAGCAGTGGGCGGGTTGCATACTCTAGTGACACGAATGCCCAGATGACGAAACTGCCAGCACGGCAGATCGGCTACCTCCCGCAGGAGAGCCCTCGCGTTCGCGGGCTTAGCGTCCAGCAACAGGTAGAGTATTCAGCCTGGCTAGCAGGACTCAACTTAAACCTTTCGAAGACGTCTATTGAGGCGATCGATAGAGTCCATTTGCTCGATAAGCTGCGCACACCAACAACATCTCTGTCGGGCGGCGAGGCTAGGCGCTTGAATCTCGCTTGCGCTATAGTGCATTCTCCAGACGTCCTTCTACTCGATGAGCCGACAACTGGACTGGACCCCGTAGAGCGGATAAATCTCGCCGAAATAATCGGCAACAGGATGGGCGCAGAGAACATCATCACAGCCACACACGAAGCGGAAGCCCTCATGGATGTTAGTACCGATATTGCGATCCTTGTCGGTGGCAAGATTACTGACTCGTTTCCTGCAACGAACAGCACAAGTGAGTGGTTAGATCGATACCGGTCCGCACTATCCCGGGAGAACCATTCGTGAACCGCGCACTCTCCGCAGTCCGGGTGCTTGGACTTGCGTGGCTTATCCCGCTACAAGTAGTCGCCATCGCGGTTTATCGATCTGGGACCTTCTCTGTCGAGGAGGGTTATTCGCCAGCAGAGCAAGCACTCGGGTCCGAGTCTTTCATTCTCTGCATCCCCTTAGTGGCGCTCGCGGCCGCGATTGCCGCGAACAAGCTTGACCGTTCCGGTTTCCTTGATCGTCCGCTAGCCCGCCCTCCCCTGCTCACGTTGGGCATGCCACTGCTTGGGATATTCGTACCATCTGCGGTAATGGCAGTTGCCGCCCAGGCATTTTCTCTCCGCAATGCTAGCGATGTCAGCGTGAGCTTTATCCTGCTGTTGACTCCCGTGCTCTGGGCGGGAGCATCAACCCTCTTCGGGTGGCTGGTTGGCGCCAAATTGCCACTTAAGTTTGCCGCCCCGCTCAGCGTCTTGGTCCCATATGCCATCGTAGGCTTTCCCCCAGCGATGGATCCAGCCTGGATGCAGCACACCATAGGAATGAGCACTTTGTGCTGCGGTGTGAGCGAGGTCCCCAGCTGGAGGCCTCTCTTGGCAGCGTTTCTGCTTGCTGGTGGCGCCTCTCTTGCCATGTGGGTTGCGATCACAAGGCGACTAACTCGTTCGATAGCCGCAATTGCCATTACAGGCATTATCATTCCGGCATTAATGGCGGGATTTAGTGCGATAGTGGCTATGCCGCTTGGGTACCAGGCGACCAGCCCCAGGGATGGCAATTTGCTGTCGTGCAAGGATTTTGGGGTCGAGGTCTGCTACTGGCCCGAGCACGCTTTTGAAGTAGAGTCTTCTGAGCCTGAGATTCGTGCAGTCATCGAGGTGGCCCGGACGAACGGATTACTAGTCCCGGACCGGCTAGTCGAGCTACCTGAGGATAAGGCTCAATGGCCTGCCGCTCCGCTCCTTATCCGAGAGAATGATTCCCCCGTCGAGGTGCAACGAAAAGTAGCATGGGCAATGATGCCCATCCCTTCTGTTGAATGCCAAGAGAAGATGGCTTCGTCTGGCATGGGGGAAAGCTCCTTAACCTATGTGGCGGGCAGTGAAGTTCTCGCCGTATGGCTTGGCGAAGCAGTGGGAAACCCGCTTCCATCGGATATTATTTCACCAGACGTTCCTGACATTGTGGACGGCATTAGCGGTGACACTGACGGCGGGGCAGGTCGGCTCCGAGAAGCTCAGGAGTTAGTCACTAGTTGCTCGGTCGACAGGGCGGTCCTCTGAAGTGTACTTATTGGTACGAAGTCGACTGAGTGTCGCGCTGTCGGTCGCCTGGGCGGCAACGATCGGAGTTATTGCACTTCTCCCAGCAATGACAGTGCCTCTTCCGAATTTGAGTGGATCTGCACCGCTGGTTACTCTTTTCGTGCCCAGCCTGTCGGCCGCCTGCGTCACGACGTTAGCGGCAACACCGTTGACTGATTTGGAACGCCTTTCGGCGCGCCCAGTAGTTGGCTATATCGTCGCCCTAATGGTCGGCGTTAGTATTTTTTTTCTGATCGCCATGACTGCACTAGGAGTGACTGGCGACGAAGAGATGGCCTTAATAGCAACCAGGTCTTACTGTGCATACTTGGGGATTGGGCTTATCGGCGTTACCCTTGTGGGCGAGGTTGGCCCGGCAATGCCCGTTCTTGCAGCTGCGACGTTAGGAGTTGCTGCGTCTCCTGGCGGCTCCTTTATTTTCGCTTGGTCGGTTTCTAGGGAGTTGCCGATGCACTTCTGGGCGGCTCCTGCGATTTTGCTCTTCAGTGGACTTCTGTTTTTCTTTTTCGCTAACCGAGACAGTCGCACTTGGCGAGTGGAGAAGACCTCAGGCGACAGGCCTTGAGGGCGCAAGGCGCGATGCGTCACAAACGGCCCAAAGCGGCCGCCCCCCCCATTAAGGGCGCGAGCTGTGCTCTGCGAGCAGAAAGTTAACGACACTGAGGGTCAAGTCGCGAATAAAAGTCGCCTCGGGCTTACTCATCGTTGTCAATACTGTTCGACCGTGCCCCGATCCCTGATCGTTGCGGACCTTCCGCACGGCCTCCGCGATCTTAGGGACGCTCTGGTTCAGTGTGGCCAGCGCTTTGGAGGCTTCGCTGGTTGCGTCGGCAGGGCGCGTGCTGATCCCTGCCAGCTTCATCGCCCTATTGACGAGAGCTTCCAGTGACTCATCGGGCTGGTAGCTCTGCTGCCGTTCCTCCAGCACGAACTTAGCTGCCGCCTCCAATGAGTCTTTCGCAGCACCGACCATGAGCGAGATGTCATCACCGGAGTTCCGTAACCGCTTCAGTTGCAGCTCTAGCGCCTCTCGACCTCCTGCCTGCACGTCGATGATCCCGAGTGGAGCAAGGGTGCCCGTTTCGCTCAGTTCCCACCCGACGTGCGTCAGGCTCCTGCGCAGCTCCGCCACCATCTGCTGCAAGTCGGGGGAGTGCGGGGCTCTTGAGAAAACCCCCTTCGTCATGAGCGACATTGTTAGGGCGCGGATCAGCCCGTTTATCTGGCCATCCTCGGCTGCATCAAAAGCGTTGTTGATCCGTCGCGCTTTCGAGATTGAGTTGATCCCTGTCCCCGGCGGAGACTGCGGGGACGAGACTTGGGCGCGCCGGAAGGCCACATCCATGTCGGCATGAGTCGGCGGCGACTCCGTTCCGAAGATGTCAGCGAACGCCGCCGCTACTGTCCACACGTCATCTCTGCTCATCCCGCAAGTATGCCCATAGGGGAGGGAGCTAGGCCCCTGCTCGCTGGCTTGTTGCGCTGACCCATGCGGACGGGCCGATCCAACGCCACGAGAGACTGCACCATAAACGGTCGTTGAGAGCACGCCCAGCGGTCACCTGCACGGACACCCATCAGCGCAGGTGGAGGAATGATCAGAACCTGTGGATGACTCCCGGCGAGGGGGCGTGCAAGGGGCGCACCTTCCCGAGGATGATCTTCTAGACGAAGCAGTTCTGATCAAGGACCGGCGTTGGCTCGCTGGTTCGGGAAGGTACGCCCGATGCTCAAGATAGTCCCCGACTCCGACGAGGCCAATCAGAACGGGGCGAATCCGTCCGGCGAGTCGGTGCTCGACGCGCTTGCCCGTGACGGGGCGCGGCAGATGCTCGCGGCGGCGCTGCAGGCCGAGGTCGCCGCCTACGTCGATGCCGCGGCCGACGAGGTCGACGCCGACGGCCACCGGCTGGTGGTCCGCAACGGTCACCACGAACCGCGCGAGGTGACCACCGCGGCGGGCGCGGTGCCGGTCCGTGCTCCGCGGGTCAACGACAAGCGCACCGACGAGGCCGGGGAGCGACGTCGGTTCGCCTCGGCGATCCTGCCCGCCTGGGCCCGCAAGTCGCCGCAGGTGGCGGAGGTGCTGCCGCTGTTGTACCTGCACGGGCTGTCCAGCAACGATTTCGCCCCCGCGCTGGAGCAGTTCCTGGGCACCAGCGCAGGCCTGTCGCCCGCGACGATCACCCGGCTGACCGGCCAGTGGCAGGACGAGGCGACGGCGTTCAACACCCGGTCGTTGGCCGGCACGGACTACGTCTATGTCTGGGTCGATGGGATCCACCTCACCGTGCGGCTGTCTCAGGACAGGGTCTGCCTGCTGGTGATGATCGGGGTGCGTGCCGATGGCCGCAAGGAGCTGATCGCCCTGGCCGACGGGTTCCGCGAGTCCGCGGAGTCGTGGGCCGATCTGCTGCGTGACTGCAAGCGCCGCGGGATGGCCGCCCCGGTGCTCGCGATCGGCGACGGGGCGCTGGGGTTCTGGTCTGCGGTCCGCGACGTCTTCCCCACCACTCGCGAGCAGCGGTGCTGGTTCCACAAGATCGGAAACGTCCTGTCCGCGCTGCCGAAGTCCGCCCAGCCCGGGGCGAAGAAGGCCCTGGCCGAGATCTGGCAGGCCGAGGACCGTGCCCATGCCGAGACGGCCGCGAAGAACTTCGCCGACGAGTACGGGGCCAAGTGGCCCAAGGCCGTCGCGAAGATCACCGACGACCTCGCCGTGCTGCTGGAGTTCTACGACTACCCCGCCGAGCACTGGATCCACCTCAGGACGACCAACCCGATCGAGTCCACGTTCGCCACCGTGCGGTTGCGCCAGCGCGTGACCAAGGGTCCCGGCTCCCGCGCCGCCGGCGTCGCGATGGCATTCAAGCTGATCGAGTCCGCTCAGACCCGCTGGCGGGCCGTGAACGCTCCCCACCTGGTCGCCCTCGTCCGAGCCGGCGCTACCTTCGAGAAAGGCCGCCTCGTCGAACGCCCCGACGACCAGACCGATCATCGGCCAGGAGACCGCCAACAGGCGGCTTGATGCACCGAGCTATAGGGCTGGACATGCAGGCTCGAGGTGCGAAGTCACCCGTTGTCTTACCTACCGTCCGGTAGCCAGTGTCTCAACCGCCACGCTTTGGCATAGATCACGTTGTTCGTTATCCAAGTAGGTGCGCGCGAGCTCGCGGAATGGGGCTCGCACGCATCGCGCAAGAAACCGTCAACCGGAGGAATCATGGATCGGCGAAAGTTCTTCACCGCAACGTTCGTCGGGGCCGCCGCCGCAGAGATCGGCGAAGAAGCGGTCACAGTGCTCCAAGACATTCTCGGAGTGGGCGGCGTCGTCTCCGCCTGCTCTCTCTGACCCGTTCGTTGACCCGAAGGAATCCACTTTGATGGC
>NZ_BAAAIR010000002.1:0-5242 GCF_039526165.1 Brachybacterium tyrofermentans | reverse complement strand
GAGGGTGTTCCGCACCGATGACCCACCGACGAGCTCTCGGCCGCCTGGGGCATCAAGGAGCAGCTCCGACGCCTGCTGGCCACTGACACTCTCGCCCAGGCCTGGGACGAACGGATGCGGATGGGTGGTGTCATAGCGTCGTAGCAACACTCCCGGTCAGTGGGAGCCCGAGACGAGGAGGCCAGGGATGGCACGGCGGGGATTGACGTTCACGGAGCGGTCGGAGATCTCGACGGCGGCGAAAGCGGGGTGGGGAGTCCGCAGGATCGCTTCTCACCTGGCCCGATGCCCTTCGGTGGTGTCCCGGGAGCTGCGCCGGAACTCGACGAGGACTCGTGGCTATCAGGCCGTGACAGCCGACGTGAAGGCGCAGCGCCGCCGGTCCCGCCCGCAGCCGAGAAAGGTCGCGACGGATCCGGTGCTCGAGGCCCGGGTGAACGCCGATCTCGCGGCGTCGTGGACACCGAACGAGATCGCGGGCCGCTTGCGTCTGGAGGCCGCAGACCCGACCGTTGAACGCATGGCCAACTCTCCCGACGCTCAGGGCCGCACCGTCAGCGGAGAAGCGATCTACCAGTACATCTACGCAATCCCTCGCGGGGAGCTCGCCAAGCGAGGGATCTTCCTGCAGTCCAAGCGGACCACGCGGCGGCCCCGCAGCACGGGCCGGTCCCGGGGCGGCCCGATCGTAGGGATGGTCCCGATCGCGGAACGCGGCGAGGATGCCGCCGCCCGGCGGGTCCCTGGACACTGGGAGGGTGACCTGATCATCGGGAAGAACGGGACCTCGTGCGCGGCGACGCTGGTGGAGCGGATGAGCGGGTTCACTGGGCTGCTGGCCCTGCCCTCGAAACACGCCGCGGGAACCGCAGACGCGGTCATCGACTACTTCACCGAGTTACCCGAGATGATGCGCGCCTCACTGGCGTGGGACCAGAGCAGCGAGATGGCCCAGCACGCAAAGGTTTCCCTGGCCACAGACATTCCGGTCTACTTCGCTGATCCCCACTCGCCGTGGCAGCGGCCCAGCAACGAGAACACGAACCGCCTCTACCGGGAGTACCTCCCCAAGGGCACCGCGATCCCCGACCACCAGCCCTACCTCACCACCATCGCCGAGGAAATCAACAACCGCCCCCGCCGCCGGCTCGGCTTCCTCACCCCCACGGAGTCCTTCGCCCGGCTACTCGCCGGCGAGCCTCATGTTGCTTCCACGCTTTGACACCACCATGGGCTACTTCGCCCAGATCGCGAACATGCCTGAGACGACCAAGCTCTACGACACCGTCGTGACCTGGTGGGACGCTATCGAGGTCCTCGTCGTCACCGGTGCGACCACCGCCCGCGTCGAGGCCGCGAACACCGGCATCAAGAACATCAAACGCACCGGCCGCGGATTCCGCAACGCGGAGAACTACCGGATGCGTATCCTACTGACCAGCGCCGCGAGAACCGTAGCGTGAACACCCTCCACAGCAGGGTCATTCACCACGAACCGTGAAGAGCCCTCTTACCCGACCTAGCTGCACCACAACCGACCGTCGTTCATGCGTGTGTCAAAGATTCATAGGCATAGACTCGCCAGTCTCGCCGTCGATCACTGCCTGCTGTCGCATAACCGATCTCGACTCCTGCGAGGCGCGTCAGAGTCAGGGAGATTGCGTGGTCCGTAAATCCTGCGAGTAGCAGACAATGTTCCGCTGAATATTTACCACAGGGTCTTGTAGCAAAAGATCAAGGTCACCCTGGAGGCCATCCCTAGCCATTGGTTATCCCCGTCGCCCCGAAGCGGGGGGCGCGGCGGCGGAGGAACCAATGCGAAGGTTCCCGTTCAGCAGCAGACGCTGTGGCGGCTGATCCGGATTGTCGATGCGTTCTAGAGCCATTGCAAGTGCGCGCCGCCCGACTTCTGCGGCCGGAACGGTGAAGCTACTAATACCTAGCGACGGTGTGCCCAGCGGCCCGACCGTGTCAAACCCTGTGACTGATACGTCTTCAGGCACAGCCAAGTTGCTGCTACGCAAAACGTCAATGATTTCGAGCGCCGTGTCATTAGTTGGGCACATGACTACCGTGACCCGCCGCTCCCGGGCCAGATTAACAATGTCGTGCATTGCCACTCTTCTGTCTCCGCCATCAACTTCGCGGACTACGGAGTGCGACGTTAGGAGACGTTGCCGTATAGTCTCCATCCGGCGCGCCTGACTCCGCGATCGAGACGGCGGAGGGCGAACAATGGCAACGCTTCGGTGGCCAAGATCGATGATTCGATCCGCGATCTGGTGTGCTCCGTCTTCCTCGTCTATGAAGCATCCGGAGAACCGGTCGTCATCTTCTGGCCAACCGCAAAGAACCATTGGTATTCGCTTAAGGAAGGGGACAAGGTACGGGGTGGGAAAAGTCGAACTGCACACCACTATGGCGTCGGCACGAAGCGTTATTAGAGTCTTGAGGAGACGGCTTTCCTGGTCGACATCGAGGTCCCACGAGCCGGAGGTGGAGACGACGCTAACATCGTCGGCGGCGGCCTGAGCCTGCATACCGGACAGAACAATCCCGTAGAACGGACTGGACACGTCTCGTACGTGCGCGCCGACGATTCCGCTACGCCGTTCGACGAGTGACCTTGCGGCACCATTCGGCACATACCCGAGTTGTCGTGCGGCCTCTCGCACACGCTCGGCAGTCTGCCCGTTCACGTCGCTCTGACGCAGGAGTGCCCGCGACGCCGCAGATTTGGACACGCCGGCAGCTTTGGCTACGTCAAAGAGAGTTGGATTGCGTTCGGGCATTGATCCTTCGTCTCTCTGGTCGGTCATCAGTGGATGTTAAGGCATGGCCGTGGGGCCTCACGCATCGTCTGCCGTAGCCACGAACTACCGCTCACTTATCCGGCTGCCCAGCACAGCGAAATCCGCGACGTGAATCTCCAGCAGGGCTGATTCACCACGGGCCGCGAAGTGCCATTTCGCGGTGCGGGGTGAGGCTCGTTTGGACCGAAGGTCGTAGGGACGAGACCGTCGTAACCCTCGTAGATTGCGCGTGACATTCGTCGCGAATGACCCCGAGCCTAGCTTCAGCCGCTTGTCGGGTCACACCAAGAGCGTCACCGGTCTCCTACCATGTGGTGCTAGTCGCTTCGTTGAAGGCGGTCATGCTCGTCCTCCTGTTGCTGGCGCTGTCAAGCCGAGCGTGACAGCGCCAGCATGAGACGTCAAGCAGCCGAGTTGACTCATCAGAAACCTCCGCTTGTGCGGGGTCGTTGCCTCAGGGGAGTACCTCCGGCCGGGGGTGTCGTTGCCTCAGGTGACGACCTCCGTGTGAGCACCATTGTGGATGGAGCTGACGATGAGTCAACGCAAGGCTGTGACGAAGAAGAAGGCGCTGGCCTACCGCAGCGCTGACCGGACCGGGAAGACCCGGATCTTGGACGAGCTGGTTGAGTTGACCGGCTGGCACCGGGGCTACGCTCGGGCCGCGCTGCGCCAGGCGCTGGTGATCCGCCAGGTGCGCCCGCGCAAACCGCGACCGCGGGTCTACGGTGATGATCTGCTGCCGGCGCTGATCCGCTGCCGGGTGCTGTTACGCGCCTCGGCGGGAAGATCATGGCCCCCTTCATGCCGGTGCTGGTGCCACTGCTACGCGCTGAGGGCGAGATCGACATGAGCGATGAGCAGGCCGAGCTGCTCTCACGGGTCTCGGCGGCCACGATCGACCGGATGCTCGCCGGCGAACGGCAGCGGATGACCCTGCGAGGACGCTCGCGTACCAAACCCGGTTCACTGCTCAAGCACCAGATCCCGATCCGCACCTTCGCCGACTGGGACGACGCCGAGCCGGGGTTCGTCGAGATCGACCTGGTCGCCCACGACGGCGGTGTTGCGGCCGGGGAGTACTGCTACACCCTGACCATGACCGACGTCGCCACCGGCTGGACGGTCAACCGGTCGGTGCCCAACCGTGCCCGGGTCTGGGTGATCGAGGCGATCGACCACGCCGCGGCGATGTTCCCCTTCCCGATCCGCGGCATCGACTCCGATTATGCCGACCTCGGGATTATGCCGACCTCGGCTCCGTTGGCCGTGGTGGGCAGGGGGTCCGTGCTGTCCAGGTCGGCATAATCATAGGGGCTCCAGGAAGGCGAGAAGGGGATCTGGTGGTCGATAGCGCCCCGGTGGGGTTCCGGGCGTCGCGACGCGGGCGATCGCCTGCTGCTTCTGGGTCATGTCGGCGTGCAAGTAGATCTGCGCGGTGGTCGCGGGCTGCTCGTGGCCGAGCCAGAGCGCGATGATCGTGACGTCGGTGCCAGCCTCCAGGAGCCGCATGGCGGCCGAGTGCCGCAGGGTGTGCATTGCGACGCGTTTGGTCCTCAGCGACGGACAGCTCGCGCGTGCGGCCACGAGGTGCCGAGAGATTCGGTGCTCGACCGCGTCGCGGCTCAACCGGGATCCGGTGCGGGTGGGGAAAAGTGGGCCCGTCGGAACGCCGTCGCGTAACCAGACGCGTAGCACGCGAATGGTGTGCGGCGTCAGCGGTGTGGCGCGTTCCTTGCGACCTTTGCCGAGGCAGTGCACGTAGGGGCCAGCGTCGAGGTGGACGTCGGCGATGATCAGCCCGGTCAACTCGGAGATCCGTAGCCCGGTCTGCGCGGCCAGCACCAGGATGGCGTGATCGCGTCGTCCGGCCCAGGTGGTTCGATCCGGTGCGGCCAGCAGCGCATCCAGTTCGGTCTCGGGGAGCCAGGTGACCAGGTTACGGTCACAGCGTTTGGCCGGGATCGCCAGAACCCGTTGGATCGTCGCAGCGTGCTCGGGGTGACGTAGTGCGGCGTAGCTGAACAGGGAGTGGATCGCGGCGAGCCGGTTGTTACGGGTGCGGACCTGGTTACCACGTTCGTGTTCGAGATGGCCCAGGAAAGCGGCGACCAGCGGAGCGTCGAGATCGGCGATGTCCAACTCTGAATCGCCCCGGGTTTGTTAGAGGCTCGCAAGTGCCGCGTCGGCGGGTGCCGGTGCGGGGTGGTTGTGATGATAGGTGTCCTCGAGTTCGACGGGCGGGATCATGCCGATCTCGCCGTGCAGTCGCCGGTGGTTGAACCAGTCGATGTATTCTGCGGTCGCGATCTCGAGGTCGTCGATGTTTTTCCAGGGCCCGCGGTGGCGGACCAGTTCGGCCTTGAACAGCGAGTTGAAGGCCTCGGCCAGGGCATTGACGCTCCTATAGTTGTCAACTCGCGATTTCG
>NZ_BAAAIR010000001.1:0-7000 GCF_039526165.1 Brachybacterium tyrofermentans | reverse complement strand
CCGAACCGTCACCGATGTCCTGAGACATCAACTGTCACCGATGTCCTGATACAGAACTGTCACCGAAGTCCTGAGACATCACAAGAGCGGCTGCGAGGAGCAGCGCGACCGATGCCTGACCACTTCCCGAAAGGGCCGCGAAAGGGCTGTTCAGCAGGGCGCTCCAGCTTCGGGACCACAGCGATCCTCCGGGACGCCGTCAGAGGGTTGCGCGATGTGCGCCGGGGTGTCCCCGGCGGCGGAAGCAGGGCTTGTCGGCGCGAGGCATGTGCGCGTTGCAGCGAGGCTCCTGCCGGAGTGCGATGATCCTTTCCGGGTCCGCGCTCCCCGCGACCCGCTCGACCGCAGCACGCAGTGCCCGTGCCGGATCAAGCTCTCCGCTCTCTGGGTCCCAGGCGTCTGCAAGGGCAGCATTGCGTTCGTCAGCCGAGAGAATCTCCGCGCCCGCATGGACTTCAGGGAAAGCATCACCGACGCGCAGGCTAGCCCTCGCGGACCTCGTCCACCGTGTGGAACTCGGAACGCTCAGCGACGAGCTGACTGACGCCCTGGATCACCTGATTGGCCGCCAGGCGAAGGGAACGCTCGAGGTCATCGAAACGCTCAGGACTCATCACGATGGCGCTGGGCTTGCCATGGTCCGTGAGCACCACGGTGCGACCGGCAGCCTTTTCGGCGAGATAGCCGGCACCCTTCTCGGTGGCCATAGTGGCGGACATCCGAAGTGGAGCAGTCATTGGTCCAGTCTCGCAGTCAGGTCGGCAAAAGCTAGAGCTTCAAGGCGGGTGGTCGACCGCCCGGCAGGTACGGCAGGCTCGCGTCGTCGATGTACTCACCACGGGTATACACGTGATGTATAGTCGATCCATGAGTACTGCACACGCCTTGCTGGGACTGCTGGATCGGTCACCGGCCTACGGCTACTCCCTCAAGCAGGACTACGACCATCTCCTCGCCCCCGAGCGCCCGCTCGCCTTCGGTCAGGTCTATGCCTCACTGGCGCGTTTCGAGCGCCAGGGCTGGGCGGAGATCCTCACCGTGGAGACCGGAGCGGGGCCCGAGCGCAAGCTCTACGGCATCACGGCGGAGGGCGTCACCGAGCTCGACACCTGGATCTATACACCGCAGGCCACGGGCGCGTTCGCGGCCTCCACCCTGTTCTCCCGGATATCGATCGCTCTGCTCTCCGGCCGGGACGCCGAGGATGTCCTCAGCGCGCAACGCGAGAGCCACATGGTGCGCATGCGCGAGCTGACCTCGCGCCGTCGGGGTGCCGAGCCCGCACTGCTGCTGCAGCTCGACTACGAGCTGACCCACCTCGATGCGGATCTGCGCTGGATCCAGGAGGCCGGTCAACGGCTCGGCGCACTGCGAACCCAGTGGGAGAAGCCGGCCGACGGACCGACCGACGGCGCCGGGAGCCAGCGATGACCGTGGCCTCCGACCGTCGTGAGCGCGCGGCGACGGAGCCCGGCGCCGCGGCAGTCGTCGAGCTGGCCGGGGTCCACGTCTCCTACGGTGCCGATCCCGCGCTGCGCGGCATCGATCTGCAGATCGCTGCCGGGGAGCAGGTGGCCGTGATGGGCCCGTCGGGCTGCGGGAAGTCGACGCTGCTGCATGTGCTCGCCGGCGTCCTGGTTCCAGATGAGGGCTCGCTTCGGGTGCTCGGGGACGATCTCGGAGGTCTGCGGGACAAGGATCGTGCTCAGCTCCGGTTGGCGCGCATGGGGATGGTGTTCCAGTTCGGCGACCTGATCGGCGAGCTCACTCTGCGTGAGAATCTCTCCCTTCCGCTGCAGCTGCTAGGTGGCCGGCCGGCACAGATCCGTGTCGCTGTCGAGGCGATGCTCGAACGGCTCGGTCTGGGCGAGGTCGCGGACCGCCGGGCCGCCCAGGTCTCCGGTGGACAGGCGCAGCGCGCTGCGGTTGGCCGGGCGCTGGTCCACCAGCCGTCCCTGCTGCTGGCGGATGAACCGACCGGCGCTCTGGACACTGTCGCCGCGGACACCGTGATGGAGGCGCTGATGGAGACGGTCACGGAGCAGGGCACGACCTTGGTGGTCGTCACCCATGACAATCGGGTCGCCGCACACCTGGACCGTCTCGTGAGCATGCGTGATGGGGAGCTGGTGGGCTGAGATGCTGCCGTCCTTGCGCCTTGGTCTCACCCTCTCGCTGCGTGCCACCGACCATGGGCGCTTCCGCGCGCTCAGCGCCCTTCTCACCTCTCTCATGGGCTGTGCGCTGCTGGTCGTGGTGCTGTCCCTGCTGGATGCGGGAAGGCCGCGCAGTCTTGCCCCGGGAATTGCAGCCTCGGACGTGTTCGAGCTGATCCTGCCGGGGATCGTGGCCCTCGCGATCGGGCTGCCCGTGCTGGCCGCCGCAGCGGCGACCGGTCGCATGTCCGAGCAGGACAGGTCGCGGCGCATGGCCCGTCTGCACCTTCTCGGGATGCGCAGGCGAGATCAGGTGCTGATAGGAGTCGGGGAGAGTCTGCCTCCCGCACTCATCGGTGCCGTAGGAGGCATGGCGGTCGGGGCCCTGCTTGTGCCCTGGGCCGGCAAGATGCTGCTTGAGATGACTCCGTCACCGAGCGTCGCGCCGGCGGCGGTCATCGTCGCGTTCGCGGTGCCGCTGTGTCTGGTCGCCGGGGCTGCGACGTCGGCCCGTCGCACCCATGGGGAGGATCTTGAGCGCGCTCGCGGGGAGGTGGCCCGGCGCCCCGGCCTCTGGCGGGCGGCGATCCTGGTGATCGGTCTGGTGATGCTGATGCTCAGCTGGAGCCTGCCGCGACTGTCCAACGCCCCGCTCGTGGTCCTGTTCATCGGCGGCGCCGGGCTCGCTGCACTGGGCAGTCTCTTGCTTCCTGCTCTGCTCGTGCGGCGCAGTGCTGACGTGCTCGTGCGTGCCGGCACCCCGGTGACCGTCGTGGCAGGCCGGCGCCTGCAGTCCCAACCCGCTGTGCTCGGCAGAGTGCTCGGCGCCCTGGTGATCGGCGTCGTGGTGACGACGGCTGCACAAGGGCTTGTCAGTGTCCTCTCTGCCACCCCGATCTACCAGGCCGGACGCCACTACCGTGAGGTTGAGGCCGTCGCCGAGACACGGGTTCCGGATCAGGCCTCCGTCGCAGAGCTGGAGGATGCCGTGGAACGGGTCGGTGGGGCCCGGGAGGTCATCTACAACGCTCGGGGGCTCGTGGTCGCCGCGGGAAGCAGCCCGGGGGAGTTTTCCTTCTGGGCCCTGGTATCAACCTGCGAGGAGCTCCGCATACTCCGACCGGAGGTGGGGCAATGTCGAGATGATCGCGCTGCCTGGATCCCGGCGTCGCGGGATCTCGACCTTGGGACGCCGCCGCGAGGAACCGTGGACCTGTTCAGTGGAGAGTACGACGAGACCACCGGCGGGTACGGAGAACCCGTGCTGCAGCTCGACGTCTCCGAGAAGGATCTCGCCCGGGTGCCGGGAGTTCCGGCATGGCAGGAGACGGACCCAGCGCCGACCCTGTTCGTCCCGCGGGCACTGGTCACGCAGGAGCAGTTCTGGCAGTTCGGTCAGCTGGAAGCGACGATCACCGCTGATCCGCGTCCCGACCTGCCTGCGGAGCTGAATGCCGAAGGGATCGACGCCCACATCGGCTGGACGGCGGAGGACTTCGCCCCGTATCACGCCACGATCGACACCATCCGGCTGCTGAATCTCGTGGTCCTGGCCGTCGGACTGGGCGCCTTCCTGCTCGGCACGGCCGATCTGGCGATCGGACGCCGGCAGGAGCACGCCCGCCTTCGACTGCTCGGCACTCCTGTAGGCGCGCTGCGCCGTGCGCACTGGCTCGAGGTGGCACTGCCTCTGGTGGTCGGCGGGGGAGCGGCCCTGGCGATCGGGCATCTGGTGGCCGTCGCCTTCGTCGAGACCGGGAACCGCGGCATGGACCCGGGACTGACGACGCACCTCGGCCTGTCGAGCCTCACAGGGCCAATGCTGGCTGTGGTGGGCGGGTCGGTGGTCATCGCAGCGATCACTTCGCTCGGAATCGGTGCTCCGCTGCGACCGGACCACATCCGACGGGCGTGACCCGCGCGTCGCTCCGCCGGGGCACTGCGTCTGACCCGGGACGAATCAGCCGTCTTTCCCCTCGTGCCCTGGATTCTCCCGAGCGTCGACTGCGGCCTCGATGAGGGCGAACAGTCCGGCGTAGCCGATGCCCTGGCTCAGACCCACTGCGAGCCGCGGATGCCGTGCACCCCGATCCGTGAAGAACGCCTCCATGCGCCTGTCCGCCAGCACTCCGATGGCAGTGGCGCCGCCGGACACCGTCCCCGCCACGGCGGCGATGGCCGACCTCCGCAGGAGCGTCCGGAGGTCCTCGCCCTTCCGGGACGTCGCTGCGTCTCCCGCCGTCTCCGCAGGAACAGCCGGTGCGGCCTGTGCGTGGGCAGCCCACGGCATCCAGCCGTCGGGTGCGGCCGTGCGTGCTCTCGCGGCGGCCCGGAGGCCGAGGAACGTTCCCGCTGCGCCGAGGGCGGCGGACGCCGCAACGAGGGCCAGGGCTTGCCTGCCGTGCAGGCGCCCGACGGGGATGGCGCCGAAGGCTGAGGACGCCGCGGCATCGCGAGAGAACCGGGCCAGTGGGCGAAGAGACGCGAGGGAGAGGGTCGACATGGTCGTGACGCTAACAAGCAAGCGCCCCGGAGCGGACCCGACCTTCAGCGGTGCTCGGCGCACCGGAGCCCTACGTTGGTCGACGCACCAGCCATTGCCCATCCTGTTTGGTCATAGCCGACGTCGCAGATCTGTCATGAAACGGCGTACTCGGACCCTATGGTGCGGGGGAGTCTACGGTGCCGTAGCTGTCATTCAGGGTGGTGCTCAACATGACAGTTGTGCGCAGGTAGGGTGCCTTAAATCGGCCAAACGGCTTACCTGAAGACCCGTTGTACTGAGAGAGAGCACTTTTGAATGAGATATATCAACGCCACCGGGAGACTCCTGACGGTTGAACGCATTCCCCGCGACGAGGAGTCAGAGATCGGCGGAGCGGAAGTTGTCAAGGTGAATGGGGCCAGTGGGAGTCAGGCGGCGGGTTCGTAGGTTGCCTGGTCTTCGGTCTGTTTGTTCTCGGTGGGTTTGTTGATCCAGGCCGCGTCGAGCAGGGCGAGGATCTTCGGGGTGTGGTCGGTACCGAAGCGCTCGGGGTGGGCAGCGCGGGCCGCTGAGAGAACGTCGGTGCGGCCGGTGGCTTTCGCTGTCGCCAGGCCGTAGTGAACGTCGGCAGGGGTGTGCAGGCCCAGGCCCTGGTGGTGGTGCTCGTGGTTGTAGCGGTCCTTGAACTCGTCCATGAACGCCCGCGCATCGGCCAGGGATCCGAACCGGTCTGGGAAGACCGGCGCGTACTTCAACGTCTTGAACCACGCCTCGGAGTAGGGGTTGTCGTTGGAGACCTTCGGCCGTGAATGGGACCGGGAGACTTCCAGGTCGGAGAGCAGTGTGGCCACGGACTTTGAGGTCATCGAGGTGCCGCGGTCGGCGTGGACGACCTTCGGGATGCCGTGGATGCCGAACACTTCACGCATCATCTCCTTCGCCAGGGGGCCGGACTCGCGGGCGTGGACGTGGACGCCGACGAGGTAGCGGGAGTAGATATCGATCATCACGTAGGCGTCGTAGTAGACGCCCTTGGCCGGGCCGGGCAGCTTGGTGATGTCCCAGGTGTAGACCTGCCCGGGGCCGGTGGCCACCAGTTCGGGCACCACCCGGGCCGGGTGACGAGCCTGCCGGCGGCGCTCTGTGACCTGGGCGTTGTCCCGCAGGATGCGATACATCGTGGAGACCGAGCACAGGTAGACACCACGATCCAGCAACGTCGCGAACACCTGTATCGGGGTGGAGTCGACGAACTCGGAACTGTTGAGCACGGCCAGCCCGCTGGCTCGTTCGGCACAGTCCAGCCGGTTGGCCGGCGGGGCGTCCCGCGGCGCAGGCGGGAGCGGGCGGGCCGTGCGGCGAGCTGCTGTGGAGCGGGCGATACCAGTCAAGGCCGACGCGGCCCGGGTGGTAGTCCCTCCGACGATCAGATCGTCGTGGGCGCCCATCAGCGCTTGTTGCGCCTGGTCTCGGTATCCGCGCTCTTGGAGACGTCCTCCAAGAGCGCGCGTGCTTTTCCCATGATCTCCAGCGCGGTCTCGGTGCGATCCAGGCGCTCCTGAGTCTGGTCCAGCTCGCGGCGCAGCCGAGCGATCTCGGCCTGTTCCTTCGAGGGCCGACCCACCGTCTGGCCAGGCTGTTTTCCCTCAAGCACGCCGGCATCGCGCTGCCGGCGCCACTCGGTGATCAACGAGGAATACAGACCCTCCCGGCGCAGGTAGGCACCTCCTTGGCGTTGCGCGCTGGCCTCCTCGTATGCGGCGAGGTGGGCAAGCTTCTGCTCGGGGGTGAACGAGCGGCGCCGGGGCCCATCGGCTCGAGGATGCTGCGGGGAACTCATCGCTCCATCATCGACGCTCGACGACAAAACGGAAACGGGGGAACTGCTCATGGTGATCGATCCTGAACTCGCCCTGCGGAGGCGGACTTGCTATGAACCTCTGGCCTCAACTCACCCTGACACGCAGGGGAGTCCGTCTCGAACTCGTTCTCGGAGCGGAAGTTGTCAAGGTGAATGGGGCCAGTGGGAGTCAGGCGGCGGGTTCGTAGGTCGCCTGATCTTCGGTCTGTTTGTTCTCGGTGGGTTTGTTGATCCAGGCCGCGTCGGGCAGGGCTAGGATCTTCGGGGTGTGGTTGGTGCCGAAGGGGACCGCCGCACGGATAGGTGACATCTTGACCTGACCTATGGCTCGGTTTCCAGTTGACGTCGCTAGCCGATGGTCTTCATGGAAGGCTCACCGCATGCCCCGCCCGTACCCTCCAGAGTTCTGTGCCCGGGAGGTGTCAAGTTTTCTGTGTAAGGGGCCGGTCGATCAGTCCTTCTGCCGGGTGGTCAGAGGGGGAGTCGGTTGGGGAACTG